>JAHELM010000002.1 GCA_024644185.1 Rhodospirillales bacterium
CTGCTTCAAGTGTCACGGCCAGACTGGCAAGAGTGCCTGCGGCACCACCCGCTGCGGGGCGCCGAAGGCCCACAGCATGGTTCGGCTGGACGGAGTCTACAACATCCGGTCCAAGGTCGTGCCCGGCACGCCAGGATTGCTGTCGTATCATCCCCTCGTGTCGAACAATCCGGCGAACAATGCCGAGGTGCCCAGCCTGAAGACGACCATTCCGCTGAACACATCCAGCAGCCTGATCTACTGTACCGACTGCCACAGCAGCGATACATCCGGTGCGGCCGGCGGCACGGGCGCCGACGGGCCGCACGGATCCACTTGGGAAGGCCTGTTGGCGCAGCAGTACACGTTCAACACCAACCCGGCCAACAGCACGGTGTTCTATGCGCTCTGCTACAAGTGTCACGACGAGGCGGTAATTCTCAGCGCCGCGAGCTTCGTCAAACATGCGCCGCATATCCAGAACCGTGGTGGCGCCTGCATTCTCTGCCACGACCCGCATGGCTCGCACCACGGTGCGCGCCTGATGAATTTTCTGACGAGTTCGGACGGCGCGGTCGTCATAGGGCCGATCAATGTCAAGGGACAACCCGATCCCACCACGCCCAGATGGGTGGATACCGGCGTGTTCACGGGCGAATGCTGGCTGAATTGCCACAATGCCGGCCATTCGCCGAAAACCTATTAGGAAGACCGGGAGTTTCGATCATGCATCGGCTTATGGCGATATTGGTTTCCCTGGCGCTAGGCGCCGCCGCGGTTCAGGCCGCCCCGTCCAAAGGGCTGGATTTTCCGATCGCCGAGGGCAATGGCATGCAGGGCCGGCCCGCGATGACCTACGATCCGAACGGCGATCGGTTCTTCCTGACCTGGCTCGACTACCGCAACAAGGGGACGTCCGGCCTCGACATTTATGGACGCATCGTTGACAGCAGGGGAAATCCCGTCACGCCGGAATTTCCAGTCACCCGGTCTCTTCAGTCGCAAAGTTTTCCCGCGGTTGCCTTCGACACGGTGAACAATCGCTTCCTGGTCACCTGGAGCGATTGGCGCGATGCCGCCGACATCGATTCCGACGTCTATGGCCGCCTGTTCAACGCCGATGGTTCGCCCTACGGGGACGAATTCCAGATCGCGGCCCTGCGGGGCGTTTCGCAGAAGTTCGCCAGCCTTGCCTTCGACCCGGTCCGCCAGAGGTTTCTGGTTCTCTGGGTGGACAATCGAAACCATTATGTGGACAAGATCTACGGTGCCTTCGTTGGCGCCGATGGTCATGCGCAGGGCGATGGATTTCCCGTGGCGATGGTCGGCGAATACCAGGACAGCCCCTCCGTGCTGTTCGACCAGCGCAAAGATCAGTTTCTCGTGGTCTGGCGGAACATCCGGAACGTCACCCCGGAACGCTTTGAAAAAGCCGTCATCGGCCGTTTTGTAACCGGGGACGGAAATCCGCGCGGAGCGGCTTTCCAGATCGCACTGGAGGAGCATGGATGCACGCCGTTGTCCCTGAAGGCGGCCAGCTTCTCGCCTGGTGAGGACTTCTACTTCGTCGCCTGGTCGAGCGGCCGGAACTACAACGAGGTTATGGCGTCGACTGGCGGGTATGGGGATCGCCAGCGCGGGCTCGATGTCTATGGGGCCTTCATCGGCGTCGACGATGGCGGTATGCGCAAAGAACCGTTCATGATCGCGTCCGAGATCGATTACCAGGAGATGCCCTCTGTCGAATACGACCCCAACAGCGACCGGTTTCTGGTCGTGTGGTACGACCTTCGCCGCCCTCCCACCAACAAGAACACCGACATCTATGCCCGCTATGTCACGCCGAAAGGAACGATGACGGACGAGTTCCTGGTCTCGGACGAAATGGCATCGGGAAGCCGGCAGTATCCGACCGTCGGGTTCAGCCCGCGCAGCAATGCCTTCCTGATCCTGTGGGAGGACGGCCGCAACGGTGGCGGCGAGAAGACACGGATTTTCGGAGCCGTCAGGTAGCAGCCCGTTTGCGCGGATGCTGTTCCAGAACACGGATGCCGTTCTAGAAATTGACCCGATATCCCAGCATCACGTCATAAGACGTGGTTTTGGTCGACGTTCCAAGGGCGCTGTCATCGGTAAATTCGGCGCCCACTTCGATATCGAAGCGTAGCCACTTTGCCGGGCGATAGTCGGATCGGATCGACGGCCGCAGCCGGGTTCGCTCGCCATCGTCGTTCTTGTTTCGCCGGATATCGCCGCGGAAGCGTGGGTTGACGCGCCAGCCGGATGTCAGCGGGAAACGCATATCGAGCGTAGCCGTCGCGGTTCCGGCAGCCTCTACGTCCGCGTAGCGCAGACCGAATATCTCGATATCGCCGTCCATCAGCAGGTTGCTGGCGATCAACTGGGTCGAATAGAAGAATTCGTAGCCGGTATCCGGCGTTGCGGGAACCGCAACCAGTCCAATCGTCGATGCGGGCGTGCCCGACAGGGTGGACACGGTTACGTCGCCGCCGATCTGGAACCGGTCGCCAAGCGGGCGGGAGGCACTGAACGTCGCCGATTTGCTGTTCGCCGTGCGATCCTCGGCGAGGGCGCGTATCTCCTCTTCGGTCAGAGTCAGCTGGAGATCGGAAATCTCCTGGACGCCCTGGCCTTGCAGCGCGTTGGTGGTCGAAAGGCTGGGGCTGTTGCGGTAGTCCAGCGACAGCGCAAGCGTCGTTCGGTCGGGAAACACCCAGTTTCCGGACAACAACGCCATATTCAACTCGTCATAGGACACATCGTAGTCGACCAGGGCGAACAAGGAACGATGCGAGTCGAAATACCGCACCTCGCCACCCACGGCTCGTCGGTCGACGATGCCGTCGACCATCTGGTTGATCCCATAGATTCCGACGTTCCAGTGGTCGGCGAAGGTCCCGAACTCCAGCCCGCCGCCATAGAAAGACCGGTCGGTATCGGGAGCAAGTTCGGTGGAGGTGTCGACCGGATATCCGCCGACGAGGCTTAGCCGTGCCAATGGAAGGAACTGGAAGTCGATGGCGCCTCCATCGAACCGGCCAAGCACACCGCCGGTGCTGCGTGACTGACGGCCGAAGCGGGCGGAAAGTCCGTTTTTCCGGTCCACGCTTTCGAAATAGAGAGTGTTGACGTGTGGTTGGTCTTCGCCGTCGGGCAGCAGATCGGCGACATATCCGCCGATGAACTGCGCGTTAAACTCGTATTCCTTGCTGCGGGCCCGGACCGTGGCGTCGAGATCGGAACTGATGTCGGAGCGGTTCACGGTCCTGCCAACGCCATCGATGTCGGTCAGCCCGTAATTGTAGAATTGTGAAAGACCGCCATAGATGCTGGTTTGCCATGCGCTGGGCTCACCGGCGATGGCATTGCCCAGCTTCCCCTGCGGTGCCGATCTGGCGGTCAGCAGACCGGCAAGGCGCTGGCGGACGCGGTCGGCGCCCTCGCCCTGGGGATAAGTCGTCAGATAGGTATCGTATTCCGCCTTGGCATGGGCGATCTGGCCGCTGCGCTCGCGGGCAAGGCCCAGCAACTCCTGGGCCTGCTGTCGCGCGGGCTCGTCCCTGGTCTCCAGGACGGCGGTATAGAGGAGAGTTGCCTTCTGATAGTCGCCCGCGGTCATCGCCTTTGCCGCCTGGTCCAGCATCTGCTGCGGGCGACCTGTTGAGACGGTGCCGACGGTGGACGGCGCGGTGGCAACTTGAGGCGCGGGAGCCGGCGCCGGCGCCGGGGCAGGGGCGGCAGGCACGGGAGCCGGGGCAACCGCCGCCATTCCCGCCGGAACGGCGGTTGTGATTGCGCTGGCGGCCGAGTTGCGCCGCTCTTCAGGCGAGGCCTTTGCGACCCAGGCGTCGGGATATGCGCTGTTCACCAGACGCAGTGCATCCTTGGCCGCTGCCGCCGTCGGGAAAAATCCGAGGCGCAGCCGGTACCACAGCTTGCCATCCTTGTCGAACTGGCTGGTATAGAGACGGTATTGTCGGAACGCTTCCAGCTTGGGTAGCGACGAGACGCTGACGGGGCGCGTGCTCGAACTCAGATTGATGACATAGGGGTATGATGTATTCACGGCGGCAAGTGCTGGCGGTGCCGCGGCCACAACGGGCGTTGGTACAGGGGCGGCGGCAGGTGTCGGCGGTGGCGGTGCCGTCACGGCGGCTGGAGCGCCGGCCACGCCGACGACGACGTAGATACTGCGCATGTCGGGGGCGCTGCGGACACTGAATCGGACAGGGCTGGCGAATTTCAGGACCATGCTGGGCCCGCCGGCGGCGTCGCCCTCATAGGCCACTTCAACAAGCGGAAGGTCGCGGGTGGGGCCCCAGGAAACGATCGACCGGCCGTTCAGTTCGACATCTCCAATACCGGCGGTGGCTATGGGTTGCAACCGGATTTGCAGCAGCTTGCCGGATGTCGTCGGCATGTGGGTAATGTAGCGCATCGCCGTATTCAGACGGATCCGCAATTCCTGCTCGCCCGTGGCCGTGCGCTGAAATTCCAGGCTGTCGATGACCCGGGTGCCGGCGACCGCGGGCCAGAATGCCAAAGCCGTCAGAAGGAAGCCCAATGCCCCCATGATTCCCGCACGGAAGTGGCGGCTCGCACTCCGCGTCGACCAGCGGCGTGGGGTACCAGGATCTAAGGGTCTGGAGGACATGGCTCTGACCATCCGGGTTGGGAGATGAAAACGGATATGCTGCGAAAATCCTCGCCTTGTCTCACCGCGAAGGATTGTTCTTGCGCAAACCGCAGCGAAAGATACGGGCCGCCCGGCGCATCACCCTCGAACACCACATCGGTGAGCGACGGAAATTCGTCGGGTGGAATCGAGGCCGTCTCCTGTTGCAGCCCGAAGGACGGCTCGCGAGCGTCGCTCCCCGGAAAGTGCAGGAATATCAGAGCCTCGTCGCCCGCCGTCTGCGGGAAGTGGCGAAGATAGAGGACCGGCATGTTGAACCCGATGCGAATTTCGGTGCAGCCGCGGGTCGCGGCGATACCCACATCGCCAAGCGCGCGCTCGTCCCCGGCGGCACGCGCGCTTGTCTGGACCATGGCCCAGGCCAGTATGACCAGGCCAAGGCCCAGAACCGCGTATTTTCCGATGTGGCGGCGCATGGCGTTACCAGCCCCCGTCACTAGGCCGGTGGTGGCTCGTTCGCGACTGGGCGATCGTGGTGAAGGTGCTGTCGGTGTATCTGTGGCACGCACCCGAACAGTCGCGCAGTTCGCTGACCGTGTAGAGAATTGTGGGACTGTCGACCTTCTTGTGAGAATCGGCCTTGAATCGACCCGCGTGGCAACCGGCGCAATCGGGGCGATAGGTTGCGTAGGTCCAGGTCACGCTCTCGCTGTTGCCCTTGTGGCAGTTCAGGCAGGTCACGCCGGCGGAGTGGTCGCCGGGGTAGTCGGGCGAGGAGTGTCGGTATTTGAGGGTCGGAATCCAGGCCGTCGTCGTATGGCACTCGGCGCATTCCACCGACGTCAGGAAATGCGTCGCCGTCTTGCCCGTCGCCGTGGTTCCGTTGTGACAGCTCGAGCACGACCCGGTCACCGAGGAATGATCGAAGCTGGCAGGTATCCAGGCGGTGGTCAGGTGGCACTGGCCGCAATCGGCCGTCGTGGCGATATGGGTTGCCGTCTTGCCGGTGGCAGTGGTTCCGTTATGGCAGCTGGAGCAGGACCCGGTGACGCCGGAATGATCGAATCCGGCGGGCAGCCATGCCGTCGTCATATGGCACTGGTCGCATTCCGCCGTTGTCGCGATGTGGGTCGGTGTCTTGCCGGTCGCGGTGCTGCCGTTGTGACAGCTGCTGCAATTGGCGGTGATGCCGCTGTGATCGAATGCGGCTCCGGCCCAGTTGCTGGTGGTATGGCAGTCCTGGCACTGGTCGCTTGAGGCGATGTGAGTGGGCGTCTTGCCGGTCGCCGAGGTCCCATTATGGCAACTGACACAGGTTCCCGTGACGGAACTATGGTCGAAGTGGACCGCCAGCCAGCTGACGACGATGTGACAGTCGTCGCAGGTTCCGGCGGTGGCGATATGGTTCGGCGGCTTTCCCTGCGCCGTGGTGCCGTTATGGCAATTCGAGCATATCGCGTTCGTCAGCGACGCATGTTCGAACCGCGCCGGCGACCATGCGGTCGTCACATGGCAGTCGCCGCAGGCATTGTTCGACTTGATGTGCCGGAGCGACTTGGCTTGCGCCACCGTCCCGTTATGGCATTCGCCGCATTGCGTGGATGTGCCCTTGAATTCACCGCGCACATGGCATTTGTCGCATGCAACGGTCTCGTGAGCGCCGGTCAGTGGGAAGCCGGTACTGAAGTGATCGAACTTGAATTCCTTGGTCTCCGCGGCGCCGGCCGGCGCAGGCATCGCCATGGCCGCGCAGAAGGCAAGTATCGAAGCCATCCGCACGGCATCCCGCCGCAGGCGGATCATCGTCATTGTGCCGAACAGGTGTTTCATTTCTTCCTCCCGCCGCGCGCGGCGTGGCCTTACTGGTTCAATCGTATGTCCTTGAACGAACGCGTCGTGTGACAGCGATCGCATTGCTGACCGAAGCGTCCGCGGTGCTCGTCGTCGCCTTGATGGCAGGCGTTGCAAGCCTTGGGCAGGCTGGCATCGCCGCGCACCGGCGTGCGATGGCAGGCTTCGCATTTGCGCCCCTCATGGGCGCCATCCAGCACGAAGTCCGTCTGCGTATTGTGATCGAAACGCCAAAGCGTCCAGCCATTCGGATTATGGCAGGTTCCGCATTTTGTGCCGAGTTGACGCTTGTGCACATCGCGTTTCTCGTGACAGCCGACGCAGTCGAGCGTGGTTCCCTTGTAGGTGGGGGAGATATGGCATTCCTCGCACGGCACGACGGCGTGCAGGCCGATGAGCGGAAAACGCGTCAGGTCGTGATCGAAGAAGACTTTCTCACCCCAGCCATTCACATTGTGGCAG
Source organism: Rhodospirillales bacterium (assembly GCA_024644185.1). Lineage (GTDB taxonomy): Bacteria > Pseudomonadota > Alphaproteobacteria > UBA8366 > JADFVY01 > JAHELM01. The sequence continues at coordinate 6,950 of JAHELM010000002.1, forward strand.
TTATCGCATTTTTGACCAAGCTGCCCTTTGTGAACGTCGTCGCGCTGATGGCAGGCATCGCAGGTAATGCCCAGCTTCTCGGTGCCCACGGTTCCCTTGTGGCAAGTCTCGCAGGCCAGCTTGGCGTGCTTGCCGCGCAGCGGGAACTTGGTCTTGGCATGATTGAAGCTGGATTTTCCCCAGGTTTCAACGGAATGACAGTTTTCGCATGTCGGCCCGTTGCGACCGTGATGTTCATCGTCGTTCCGGTGGCAGGAAATGCAGGCCGTATCGAGCTTGTCGCCGAAAATCTTCTCCGAGTGGCATCCGCGGCAGGTCGTCCTGGCGTGTGCGCCCAGCAGAGGAAATTTCGTCTGCTTGTTGTGGTCGAATTTCGTGCGCCGCCAGTCCGTGGTCGAATGGCATTGCTCGCATTTCTGACCGAAGCGGCCACCATGCACGTCGTTCAACCGGTGGCACGAGAAGCAGTCGGTCGGCGTCTTCTTATATTGCTCGTTTGTATGACAGCTGGCGCAGAGCACTTCACGGTGCCGGCCGACAAGGGGAAACTTCGTGGCCCGGTCATGGTCGAAGCGGGCCTCGCGCCAGCCCTTGTCGGTGTGGCAACTGGCGCAATCCTTGCCGAGCGTCCCCTTATGTCTGTCGTCGGCCTTGTGGCAGGCGACGCACTCGCTGGGTGCCTGCCGGAATTTCTTCCCCGCCACATGGCAAGATGCACATACGACGCGCGCATGCGCCCCACCGATCTGAAAATCGGTTGCCCGGTGATTGAAGGTTTCCTTGTCCAGCAGGACGATATCCGCGTCGCGGCCCTTGTGCTCGGTATGACACTGCTTGCATTCGGTCGTGGCAATGTTCTTGATTCGTCCGTGGAAACCCTGCTGGCCGGTGACGTCCGCATTGGTTTCCTTGTGGCAAGCCAGACATAGCGTGGATTGGCTTGTCTTGCTGAACGGGGTGTGGCACTGGCCGCAGTCGCTCTCCAGCTTCGCATGGCCCTGAATCACCGGGCCGGGCATGACCAGTTCCTCCAGGCTTGCAGCCTTGGCGGTCACCGGCATGAGCAGTGCCAGAGCCAGCATCCAGAGTAATGGGACAGCGAACCCGAATCTCAATTTGGCGCCTCGATTTCGCTGCTGAAGGGTCAGTACATATGCACGGCAAGGACGTGCACGACGCCGGTGAACACAAGAATGATGAACAGTGGCAGGTGCAAGACATGCCAAAGCGCGAACAGCCGCTCGTAGAAACCGAAACTGGAAACAGTGCGAACCGTCTCCAGATAGACGTCGAGATAGTCGATGGCATCGAGAACATGCTGTTTCCGCTCGGCGCGGCTCCAACCTGCCCGCCGTGCCTCTTTTCTCAGGGCGCGCCGGATACGTCCACGTGACGCGAAATGTGCCCAGCGGGTTCGAAGGCCCATGAACAGGATACGTACGATGCTGTGCAATACCGTTGCCGGCGGCGTCAGAACGGCAGTCTCCAGGGCATGTAGCCGCCGCTGGACATCCGGGACGAAGGAAAGGACGGCGCCCAGGCGGTGGTCCGTGGCCACGGTGATCTGCCGCAATTCGACAAGGCTCATCTTGCGGCCATACAGGCCATAATGAATACGTGAATAGAAATACCGCCCGACAAGGCCACTTCCGGCCACCAGCAGCATTGAAATCAGAGCAACATTGCTGTTTAGCGACCCAAGCTCGAAATTTGCGTGGAACAGGATCAAGACCGGCCCCACCACACCCAATATCATATGCAGGCGGAACCAGTGTTTCGTGGCGCCCAGCCAGCGCATGAAACGAACGCGCTTTCGAAGCGGATAGAGCAGCAGCAGGAGCATGAGCGACCCGCCCACAATCCCCAGAGCATAGCCGAGACCCGATTCAGCGGTGAGATACTGTTCGACGCGGCCGCGCCAGCCCAGATAGAGCACCGCGGCGACCAGCGCATACGATATCAAGGCGCCTCGATGCCGCTTCGGTGCCACGGCAAGTTCAGACATGCGGGACTGCTGATCCGCGGATGTCGTGAATTGCGATTCCGGGTATGCGGGCGAGGGTATGCGGACGGCGGCGGTCAAATGCGGCCTCCGCGGAATTCGAATTGCCGGCCGCGGCTGGGTATGTCCGCAGGTGACCTATATGCTGTCGTATCAGCGAACACTCCGCGGCTCCTTCAGTTTTCAGCGCCCATTTCCGACCACCCGAGCGCGCGATTTTCCCCTGTTATTGACGCCGCCTGACGCGATTTTCGCCCCTGCGGCGAGCCTGTCCATACGACAAATGATGTAGAGAAGGCCTTGCAGGGAGCCCAATCCACTCCCATCGTATGGGCAATTCACCTGTTTTATGTTAAAAAAATTAAGGAGTCATTGACGGGAGGAAAATATTCCACAATTTTAGAAGAAAAAAGTTATAAATAATTTTAGATAAAACTACAAATACAGTAAAATATGCACATCGTTAAATAATATGCATTCTAATAACGATTTCTCTTGTTATTATATAACTATCTACTAACACGAGAATTAAAAAATACGTATTAAGACAATATAGCGAGTTAATGAATACGGAATGCGAACTTTATGTGACCACAAAAGCCACATATGGTAATTTATCGTATATAATATCGATGGCAAAAATGTGGTTTTTTTATGAAATTCTTGTGCTTTAGCTAAAAGTCTTGGATTTATGTTTTATTAATTGATGGTGTTGATATTGGGGGCGGGGATTTGGCGCCGCCTGTCCCCCGCCGCCGGTCCGGGTTCATTGCCCGGACGACGAAATCGGAGGCTTCAATCTGGCACGGAGCCGGTTATCGAAATGTCATCGCGCGATCTCTTGATTCTGGCGTTTTATGTTGTTCCGGCCGTTGTCGTGCTGGCATTGTACCTGCGCCTGCGCGGCAGGGGGCAACGGCACCTGATCGCCATACGGGACGCCGCCATTAATGCTGGCCTGACGGAACCCGCTTCGCTTCACCCGGTTATCAATCCGAACCGCTGCATCGGGTGCAATATGTGTGCGAATGCATGCCCCGAAAAATTCGTCGTTGGTGTTATCGGGGGAAAGGCCGAACTGATCGATCCGTCGCGCTGCATCGGCCATGGGGCCTGCAAGGCGGCATGCCCGGTCGACGCGATCACGCTGGTATTCGGCACCGCGAAGCGGGGCGTGGACATTCCGGTCGTGAGTCCAAGTTTCGAGACCAATGTCCCGGGAATCTTCATCGCCGGCGAGTTGGGGGGGATGGGGTTGATCCGGAACGCGGTGACCCAGGGTCGGCAGGCAGTGGAGGCGATTTCGAAGCTGAAGGGGATAGGTCGTGGCGGGAACCTGGATCTCGTGATCGTCGGATCTGGACCCGCGGGTTTCGCCGCGTCGCTGAAGGCGAAGGAGCTGGGACTGCGCTTTGTAACGCTGGAGCAGGACACGCTTGGCGGAACCGTGGCGCATTATCCGCGGGGCAAGGTCGTGATGACCGCCCCGATGCAGCTTCCGCTGATCGGCACGGCGAAATTCACGGAAACGACGAAGGAAGCGCTGTTGGAGTTCTGGCAGACGGCGGAAATAAAGGCCGGGCTTACGATCAAGTATCAGGAACGGGTCGAGGAAGTCGTACCTTCTGGTGCCGGCTTCGTTGTCCGGACTGCGCTCAACTCTTATGAAACGCGCGCCGTTCTGCTTTCGATCGGGCGGCGTGGCACGCCGCGCACGCTCGACGTCCCCGGGGAACATTTTCCCAAAGTGGTTTACCGCCTGGTCGATTCCGAACAATATAGCGGCAGGAGTGTTCTTGTCGTCGGTGGCGGCGACTCTGCGCTTGAGGCTGCCGCTGCCATTGCGGCGGAGCAGGGCACCGCGGTGACGCTGTCCTATCGGGGCGAAGGGTTCGCCCGGGCCAAGGAAAAGAACCGGCAGAAGATAGCCGAAGCCGAGGCCATCGGTCGCATTACTGTGCTGATGGAATCGTCCGTCGAGGCGATCACCGAGCACGGCGTTCGGATTCGGCACAAGGAACATGCGATCGAATTGCCGAACGACGCGGTCATCGTAGCCGCCGGCGGCATCCTGCCGACACCGTTCCTGAAAAAAATCGGGATCGAAGTGGAGACAAAATATGGAACATCCTGACCGCGCCATGACCCAATGCCGGGCGACGGCTCCGCGCATTCGCCCATTCGGACTCTGGCCGGTATTGTGCATGCTGGCTGTTCTGATTGCAGGCGCGTCGGCGCAGGCGGCCGGCCTGGCGGATGCCGAGGCAGCGATCCGTGTGCGGGACTATGCCGGTGCAGTCCGTATTTTGCAGCCGCTGGCAAGTCGTGGCGATGCCGAGGCGCAGTACCAGCTCGCCAGTCTTTACCGGGCCGGGCGCGGCGTCGAAAGAAACGACGAAATCGCCTCGGGTCTCCTGTTGAAGGCGGCCGGTCAGGGCCATGCCAAGGCGCAGTTCAATCTGGGCGTCATGTATGAAAACGGGTGGGGCGTCCCGGTACAACCGGATCAGGCGCGCCGCTGGTACGCCGCCGCGGCAGCGCAGGGCCACGAGATGGCGCAGGCAAAACTGGCCGCGTCCGGCGGGGCCGGCACAGCGGGAACCAGCGCTGGCGACGACCTCGACCAGGCGCTGCGCCGGGCCGTGGCCAAGGGTGAGGCCGACGAGGTGCGCCGCCAAATTGCCCGTGGCGCCGATGCCAACCGTGCCGACAAGGCTGGACGGACGCCACTGTTCGAGGCAACGCTGCGTGGTCATGGCGCGGTCGTTCAAGCGTTGCTGGCGCAGAGGGTGGATGTCAATTCGCGGGATCGCGCGGGCGATACCCCGCTTCTGGTGGCCGCCCGCGAAGGAAGTACGGATATCGCCGCGATGCTGGTGCGCGCGGGTGCCAATACCGAAATAGCGGACACCGCCGGGAATACGCCGCTGATCGTTGCCGCCGGAAAAGGGTATGCACCGATCGTGGCCATGCTGCTGTCGGGTGGCGCCAACGTCCAGGCGACGAACAAGAAAGGCTGGTCGGCGCTGGAGGCGGCCAAGCGGAAAGGAAATACCTCGATCGGCGAAACGCTGGTCGCGGCCGGTGCGCGCCCACAAACCGCGCCCGCGGGCACTGGCACCGTAGCTTCCGTCCCGGTCGAAACCCTGCTCTCTGCCGGCGATACCGCGGACGGTGGCCAGCCAACGATCGTCGAGGCGGCCTGGCGCGGGCAGGAGAACGTGGTCCGCGCCTTGCTGGCTCGCAAGGTTGACGTCAATTCGCGCGACGCCGAAGGGCACACCGCGTTGAGTCGGGCTGCCTGGCAAGGTCATGATCCGATTGTCGCCGTGCTGCTGGCGCATGGTGCTGACCCGCGCCTGGCGCAGCCGGATGGCAAGACACCGCTGATGTGGGCGGCTGAAAATGGACGGGACGCAGTCCTGCGAAGGCTGGTTTCGGCGGGCGGCGACGTCAATGCGAAGCAAAAGGAAGGCGATACCGCGCTGCTGTTTGCCATCGCGGGGAGCCACGCGTCGGCGGTATCGACACTGCTGGCCGCCGGTGCGGACGCAAATCTTTCGGGGCGCGATGGGAAGTCGCCGCTCATGCGCGCAGCGGGACTGGGACAGGTGGAGATTGCGCGCGCACTGCTCAAACGCGGTGCAAGGATCGATGCGGTCGACCCGGCTGGTCGCTCGGCGCTGTGGATGGCCGCCGACCAGGGCCGAACCGAGACGGTCCGACTGCTTCTGGCCGGCAAGGTGCAGGTCGATGGACGCGATCGCGCGGAACAGACGGCATTGATGCGGGCGGCCAGGCAGGGCAGCGACGCCAGCGTAGAGGCGCTGCTCGCGGCCGGCGCGAATGTGCGCCTGGTCAGCGATCAGGGGAATTCGCCGCTGATGTTTGCGGCCGATCGAGGAAATACGGCCGTGGTGCGACGGTTGCTTGCCGCCGAATCGGAAATCGACCTAAGGAACAACAACGGGAATACGGCGTTGATTCTGGCCGCGGCTGCCGGGTACCGCGAGACGGTCCTGGCGTTGCTTGAAGGGGGCGCGAACCCCGATTTGCGGAACACCAAGCGTGAACAGGCACAGACGCTTGCGGCGGCAGCGGGACACGACGAGATCGTCAAACTGCTTACCCAGGAGAGCGACGGTAAGAGTTGGCTGAAGGGGCTGTTCTGATCCGACCGCGATCAGGCTGATCGGCCCGATCGCCTGGCTCGTCTGGTGTTCAGGAAGCGCACCGTATTGCATCGGGATACCCGATGAGGGTTGGGCGCGCTATGGGCGTGGACGGCCGATTCCAGGAATAAATCATAGGCTAGTTCATTGATTCTGCGGCCATAGCCCCGGATCGCCCGTGGGCTCCTTATGCATGGCCCGCGTCGCTGGGTTGCGAAAACCATTGTCACAGGACGGTTTTTGTTATAGTAATGCTAAACAAGGCTAAGAAATAATTAACAAACGTCAATGGGGCTATATATCGGGATCGAACGGTAGCGAAATTTTCGTGCGATGGGGGGTCGAGGGATGGGCTCGACGCGGGTTTCGCCGACACGTCAGCGGATCGATGTGGCGCACATGCAGGATGTGCACTCGTGGGTTCGCGTTATTCGGCGGTTAGTCAGGGGTGAAAATGCAGGTGCCCGGTCCGATGACGACAGGGCGTCGATGTTTCATCTGCTGAAATATTTTTCGGTAACCAGTGCAATAGCGTTTCTTGTCGTTTCGGTCTCGCTGATCGCGATCGACCGGGCGCACGAATTTGACAAGATCATCGAGTCCGTTGAACGACAGAATGTAGGTATCGCCCATTCTTTCGGTAATGTCGTGTGGCCAAAATTCGCGGGCTACTCGACGCCGATTTCCGATGGCGTCCTGACCGGTGGACTGGCCAGCGCCGCGCGTCTGCACGACGAGGTGCTGAGGCTGACGGGCGGGTTGCCGATCCTGAAGATCAATATCTACGATCCTTACGGGGTCGTCGTCTATTCGACGAATCCGCGCGAGATCGGCAATGTGAAGGAAGACAACCTTCCGCTGCTGGCCTCGGCGCGGAACGGGGTGCCGAAAAGCAAATATCTGCATCGTCACGTCTTCGATGCGGTCAGCGGGCCGGTGGACCATCGCGATATGGTCGAAAGCTATTTGCCCATTCTGGGTGTCGGCGGGAACGTGGACGGGGAGTTGGAAATCTATACCGACGTGTCCACCGATATTCTGATTCTGGGCCACAAGACGCGCGAGACGGCATTGATCGTGGGGACGGTATTTCTCGCTCTTTACCTTCTCCTGGTCGCGATTGTGAAACGCGCCGATCGGGTCGTGGCACGGCAATACGCGAGTGTCGTGCGTAGCCGCGAGCGTCTGAACGAAAAGAATGCCGCGCTGATGGACGAGATTTCCCAGCGTCGGCGCCTGATGCAGGATCTGCAGGTTTCGGAGCAGCGGTACAGGGAGTTGTCCGATCGACTGATCAATGCTCAGGAGGAGGAACGGACGCGAATTGCCCGCGAACTGCACGATGGCGTCGGGCAGGGTTTGACGGGCATGAAGTACCGGATCGAAAGGGTCGCCAGCCGAATGACCGGAAGGCAGAACCGCGAAGCGCGTGAAGACCTGGAGGCCACGGTTTGCGCCATTCAGCGCAATATGGAGGAAATTCGCAGTATTGCCATGGGGCTACGGCCGTCCATGCTGGACGACCTGGGCATCCTGGCCACCTTGGCGTGGTCCTGTCGTACATTCCGGAATACCTATCGGGATATCGATGTCATCCAGAATGTGCATGTCGCCGAGACAGCCGTGCCGGATGCCCTGAAAACGGTCGTCTACCGGACCTTGCAGGAAGCGATGAACAACGTCGCGAAACATGCCCAGGCCACCAGGATCCGGGTGGGCCTGGTGCGACGTGGCGAGCGGATCTGTTTCACGATCAGCGACAATGGTCGGGGAATTGCCGGCAGTCATGGCGATGGCGTTGGTGATGTGCGCCCGAGGCTGGGACTTGTGAGCCTGCGGGAGCGTGCCATGAATTTCGGATGCGCATTCCGCCTGCGGTCGATCAAGGGGATTGGCACGTCGATCAGCATTAGCTGGCCGCTGCCTGTCGCGGAACAGCCGGCGGCCCCCGCCAGGCGCAACGATCGTTCCGGGAAAGCTGGAAGTTTTCTGGCCACGGTTCCAGACACGGCACGATCGGTTCCGTCGGCCACCTTGAACTTCTCGAGGTTGTCGGAAAGGAAATCCGCCGATGCAATCAGATTGGATGCATCCGTCGGCTGAAGCCGTCCCTGATCTGTTGGAAAATGTCGGGCGAGCGACCGGGACGAATGGGGACCGTCCGGTCCGGTCGCGCCGTTAGCGCTCTAGCAATCCGCGCGTGACCGCATAGGCGGTCAGCGAAGATGCGTTGTGCATGTCCAGCTTTCTCATCAGGTTGGCGCGGTGCTTGGCGACGGTCTTGACGCTGAGCTTCAGATAGTCAGCCATATCCTTGTTGGTGCTGCCCTCGGCAATCAGCTTCAGGATCTGCCGTTCGCGATGGGTAAGCGTTTCCCAGCGGCCCCCCGACTTCGCGGCCTTGCCACCGGTCAGATACACCGAAACGACACCCTCCTGAATTTCCGGGCTCAGATAGGTCTTGCCGCTCATGACATAGCGGATCGCCGCCAGCAGCTCGACGCGAGAGGAATCTTTCAGGATATACCCGCTTGCGCCGGCCTCCAGCGCTTCGAGGTAATATTCCTCGCCCTTGTGCATGGTCAGGATAAGAACCTTGGTCTCAGGATAGCGGCTGTGGATTTCCCGCAACGTCTCGAGACCGCTGAACCCCGGCAATGAAAGGTCCAGCAATACCAGATCCGGTTTCAGCTTACCCACGAGCGAGACGGCCGCGCGCCCATCGTCGGCCTCGCCCAGAACCTCGAACGAATCATCTTCCGAGATCAGCGCCCTGACGCCATCCCTCAGAATGCGATGATCCTCGACAAGGACGATTCCGTATTTACGCATGCAATTCCCGCCCGTCGCGATGACCGCACGTTCCCGGACATTCCTGGTCTGGCCAGCCAGTACCAGACCACAAGGCCAGGCGGTCCGTTGACACGAGACTGCAAGGGTCAATCGCGGCGAAACAGAAAGAGGCGCATTCTCCGGCGCCGTTCCGCCAGCGTCGTCTGCTCAACGGGAACAATAGCGTGAAATCACCCGCAACCATCTACCCTTTGATCTCGTACTCCCCAAACGGTAGTAAACCATATTGGCGCGCCATAGTCACCCTGGTTTTGCGAGGAGGGCGGTTATAACGCCCTGGCGAGCGGTGCGCACGCGGCTGTGCGCAATGGCAATTCGGGTGTGCGCAGTAGAAATATGGGGTATTTGCTCTACATACGCGACGAAACCGCGACAATATTGTGGCTTCTGGCTGTGTGGCGGTATTTTGCAGACTGGGACGCGGATCGCCCTGAGACCAGTAATGCCCTGAGAAAAGCAACGCCTGGGACATACAACGCTGAAAAATCATGCCAGGACAGATTTCCGCCATTCGCTTTGAGTTCGCCGACCGGTCGCAGGGTCGGGTTGCGGTGCTTGCCCGGGCGGTTGCCTTGGCAATGGGGCTGCGGGAACAGCAGGTCGTGGCGATCTACGCGGCGGCCAAGGTGCATGACATCGGCGAACTGGCGCTACCGGCGTCGCTGTTTCTCAAGCCCGGCGCGCTGACTGCTGGCGAGTACGACCGGATCCGCGGTCATTGTCAGATCGGCTACGACATGGTCAAGGACATCGACTGCCCGTGGCCGTTCGCCGATGCCGTGTTGCAGCATCACGAAAGGCTGGATGGGTCCGGCTATCCACGCGGGTTGAACGGCGCGGAAATCTGTCTCGGTGCGCGCGTGGTCGGGGTCTGTGACGTGGTATCGGCGATCACCCTCGGCGGGCCGCATCGCAAGGGCCGCGACATGGATTTTGCTCTCCAGGAGGTTCGGGCACTTCGTGGCGTGCAGCTGGATGGCGATGTCGTCGAAGCTTGCGTGCGGGTTGCCGGTGCCAGCGATTTTGACTGGACCTCGCCGGATCTGCACACGCCCCCGTCCTTTGGCGAATGGCTTGACCAGTTGGCGCGCAAGGTTGCATTGCAGCAGGCGCGTCAGCACTCGCCTGGACACGGACACTCCATTCACTGAATTCAACACGTTATTGCATTCTTGCGGCGTGGACCCGGCATCGGGAACTCGCCTCGTTCGGGTATTTCCGCCCGCGCCGATCTACTCTGTTCGGCCCACATCTCCTACACCCTTTATCCCACCCCTGTCCGAGGCATTTGACCTATCGAATTGGGGAATCGCACCACCTGCGCGGGATGGTCGCTTCGTGTAAAAGTAAACAAATCGTTAACAGGCTTGCCTGACGTTAACGTCGGCAGTGCCGGATAGTGCAAAGCGGGCCTTCGATGTGTGGGTGGCGGTTTGGCTGGCACGTCGGGGCCCTGAACATGGATAGCGAGGACCGGGAGATGAATACCCTTCTTTTCTCCAAGCGGCGTTTGGTGACCGTTCTGGTCGCAATTGGCGTTTTCCTGTGTGCCGCGGAGACGCGCGCGGCAACCACCGTTACCGTCCTTGGCCATAATCGGGATGGAAACGAGGTTCCTGTGAGCCCGCCCGTCCCGGTGGATGGGTATCGCTGGGTGCTTCAGGAAGACGCGACATACAACGTCGTGCCGGGGGTCCCGGTCGATCCGGCCCAGGCGCCGCAGCTGTCGGGCCGCTTCCATGTCAGCCATCTGCCGGTGATCGCGGAGGGCACGTCCGCGGATCTGGCGGCGCTCGATGCGGCGCGCGATCCGGCCAAACGCTATTACCTGTCGGTCCTTCCCTATACCGGTTTCGCCATGGGCGGTGCCGCAATCCCGGCCGGAGCGGACGCGAACGTCACGATCGACGTCAACGTATTCCCGATCCCGACCGCGCAGATCAGCGTCTTCGCATTCGAGGAAAAGCAGATCAACGGTGCGCCGGATTTGCCGGAAGAGACGGGGCTTGCCGGGTTCGACGTGCTGCTGTTCGAGGCCGGCGGTCAATACGGCATGGCCGGCGGGCAGGTTCTCGAGGACGGTTTCGGCAATCCGATCGGCACCACGTATAATGCGGACGGTTCGGTTCTCGCCCTTGGTGACGGCACTATCCGTACCGATGCCGATGGCAATGCGCTGATCAGGAATCTGGCGCCCGGCAAGTATGGTATCCAGGTGGTGCCGCCGGCGGGTCAGGGGTGGATTCAGACCTCGACGATCGAAGGCACCAAGACGATCGATGCCTGGGTGAAGGCCAATGAACCGGCGGTGATGACCGAATTCGGTCCCGCCGGGCCGCATGCCTTCATCGGTTTCGTCAAGACCGATCCCGCGACCGGAAAGTACGAAAACACCGCCAGGCTGACCGGCGGGGCCACCATCGCTGGGCACGTCGTCAACCAGCACATGTCCCGCCCGCCGCAAGGCGCGCTTTACAGCGGCGACGCCTTTTCGCACAGCACTTGCTGGGTCGGGCTGAACGACCTTGGTCTTGCGACACTTGAATATGTGTATGCCGCCCGTTGCAATCCGGACGACAACAGTTTCTCGATTTCGAATGTGCCGCCGGGTCAGTACCAGGTTGTCGTATGGGACGATTATCTCGATCTGATCATCTCTTCCTATACCTTTGTCGTGAACGGCGATCTGACCTGCAGCACGCCGACCGGTTCGTGCAATCTGCAGGAAGTGCCCGTATTCAACTGGTTTGGCCGGCACGAACACATCGTCTTTGAAGACATCAACGGCAACGGGTTCCGCGACGAGGGCGAGCCCGGCATTCCGGAACAGGCGATCAACCTGCGGTTCCGCGACGGTCGCATGAACCAGTCCGCCCCGACCGACCTGACCGGCTTCGTGCCTTTCGACGAGGTCTTTCCGTTCTTCTCGTGGATGGTGGCCGAGGTCGATTTCGCGCGCTTCAAGGCGACGGGGGTGACCTATGTCGTCGATGCCGGCGGCCCGGTTCCGGCCGACAATGGCTGGACCATGCCCTCGCGTGGCATGTTGAATCCGCAGCTGCAGCCCGAGAACGGCAATCTGCCGTACCGTACCATCTCTGCCGCCGATGCGGGTGCGCCCCCCTTGTTGTTGGGATTCCAGCAATTCCTGGGTCAGACCAGCATCATGGAATGGGGCAAGAAGGCCTATACCGGCAGCGAGAACGGCGGCATCTCGGGTATCGTCTACTATGCGGCCACCCGGGCCGAAGACGACCCTCGCTTTGCCGCGGCGGAGCCGTGGGAGCCCGGTATCCCGCGTGTGCAGGTCAGCCTGTACAAGGATTTCATCAACAATGCCACGCTTGTAGCCGTTCCCGACGGGCAGCCGGATGATCTCAACGGCATCCCAGGGTTCCAGGCGCCGGACATCGACAACTATCCGCTGGGTAACTTCCCCGGGCCGGAGGACATCGACCATACCGATGCTGCATTGGGATACACCGATGGCACGGTTACCGGCACGCCGGATCTGGGGGACGCCTTCCGCGTCACCCATACCGACAGTTGGGACGACAACCAGCCGACGGGATGCGTGGGCGACCCGGCGAAGGGCGAGGTCATCGCCATGGATGGCGTCACCCTCGACTGTTACGACAATCTGCGTGTCTTCAATCAGGTGCGCCCGGCCGTATTCGACGGCGGTTACGCCTTCGGCAACGTCGCCAGCAATTCGGACCCGCTGGTTCCCGGCACCTACATCGTCGAAACGGTTGTGCCGCCTGGCTACACGCTTGCCAAGGAGGAGGATCGCAACGTCGATTTCGGCGAACCGCTGAAGCCGGCACCGGCGCTGTTGCCGGCGGCCTGCGTCGGCGCGCCGCACACCGTGCAGGACTACATGAGCTTCCAGACCGACGCCGCCGGCGTCCCGCTGCCGGGCATCGATCCGGCAGAGCTGGTCGCGGTTCCGGCCGCCGGGACGACGAAGCCCCTGTGCGACCGTAAACAGGTCAGGCTTGCCGCCCGTACCAATGCGGCCGCCGACTTCTTCCTGTTCACCCAAACGCCGCCGGCATCGCTCGCCTTCGGCATCATGCTCAACGATCTGGGCAATGAGTTCAGCGTGCTGTCGCCGCAGTTCGGTGAGAAATATGCGCCGCCGAATCTGCCGGTCGCCTTCCGCGACTGGACAGGTCGGGAAATCGGCCGTGTCTATGCCGATCAGTATGGCCGGTTCAATACGCCGGTGCCGTCGAGCTATTCGGCAAATGCGCCGATGCCCAGCGGCTTCGCACCGAACATAGTGCAGGCTTGCATGAACGACGCCGGGCCGATCCGCAATCCGGCTCATGCGACGGATCCGGCTCAACCTGAGTTCATCACCGATCCGTATTACAATCCGCAGTACTCGCAGTTCTGCTACACGCTGATGTACATGCCGGGGGCGACCACCTATCTCGACACCCCCGTCGTGCCCATCGCGGCCTTCGTCGGCGACGGACAGTTCCCCGTCGACTGCGAGTGCGAGAACGGCACGCCGGTGATTCAGTATGTCACCAACCCGGCTGCAACCAGCGGCGGCCCGATAGCCAATGTGGGCGATGCCGTCACGATCGCGTCGCAGGGCACGGTCATGGTCCCGAATCCGGCCTATGACGGGCCTGGCGGGGTCAATCCGAAACTCATTCCCCGGGACTATGGCTTTGGCACCATGGGGGGAACGGTTACAATTGGCGGAATCGCCGCCGTCACCGGGACATGGACCAACGACACCATCGTCGCAACCGTCCCGGCCGGGGCTGCCACGGGTGAACTTCTGATCACCCGCAATGACACCGGCAAGACCAGCAAGGTCGGCGTTACCCTGACCGTGGGTGCGGCGAATGTAATCGACGTGGCCGACTACGGCAGCATTCAGGCCGCCATCGATGCCGCGAACAACGGCGACATCGTGATGATCCCGCCCGGTATCTACAACGAGCAGGTCATCATGTGGAAGCCGGTCAAGCTGCAGGGCTGGGGCGCCGGGTCGGTGCTCATCAGCGCCCTCAACATGCCGACCGAAAAGCGCGCCGCCTGGCAGGCGAAGATCGACAGCCTGATCGCGGCATCGGGTACCAATGGGGTCACGTTGCTTCCGGGCCAACTCACCCTTGCGACTGAGGAGAGTGCGGGCATTCTGGTCCTTCGGCGGGATGACAACTACCAGACGAATCCCACCTCGCCGCAGGTCGTCAAGCCGCGTATCGATGGCGTCACGATTGTCGGCGCCGATCTCGGCGGCGGAATCGCGATCAATGGTCTGGTGCCGAACCTGACCATCTCCAACAACCGGATTTCCAACAACGCCGGTGTCTATGGCGGCGGTATCCGGTCGGGCAATCCGATCCTGACGCAGACAATTGGCGGCGACGTCGTCAATGTCGACGCCGGTAACGACCGCCTGAACATCCACCACAATCAGATCGCCCAGAACGGCCATACCGGCGAGTCGGGTGCTGGCGGTGGTATCGCGCTGTATGCCGGAAACGACCACTACAAGGTTACCGATAACTTCATCTGCGGTAATTTCTCCAACGGCCCTGGCGGCGGCATCAGCCATCTCGGCCTCAGCGACGGCGGAAAGGCGACGTCGACGGACGATGCAAACAATCCGCCGAATCTGATTGCGCGCAATACCATCGTCTTCAACCAGTCCTTCCTGCAGGCGATCACCGTCGACGGTGGCGGTATCTCGATCCAGGGAGCGGCCCCGCTGGAAGGCGCCGTGACCGGGCCGGGCGCTGGCACCGTCACCATCGACGCGAACCTGATCCAGGGTAACCAGGCAGGTGCCGGCGATGGCGGTGGCATCTATGTTGCCCGGTTCAACGGCCAGGATGCCGAGATGTCCAATCCGGGCAACTGGCATCTGCTGACGATCGGCAACAACATCATCGCCAACAACATGGCGGGGGTGGCCGGTGGCGGTATCTCGCTGCATGACGTCGCCTATGCGAACATGCATCAGAACACCATCGCCAACAACGACAGCACTGCGACAGCCGGGGCGGCGCTCGACCCGATGAACCCGAACCAGTCGTCGATTTCATTGCCGGCGGGTGTCGTGTCTTATGCGCACAGCGCCGAACTTGCAGCCGCTCTTGATGTTGCGAAACGCGGTGGCCTCGGGGATCTTCCGTCCGTGGCGACGGACTATTCCAAGCCGGATATGTCCAGCAACATCATCTGGCACAACCGGTCCTTCCACTACGAGGTGGTCGCCACCGATCCGCCGACGCCGCCCGCCCTGGTGCTGGACGGCTACGACGATCTGGCGGTGGTTGCTTTCGCCGGTGGATGTCTGGCCCCGAAGTACTCGATCCTGACCGATCCGGTTGGCGAGGGGCTGGCCGATGGCTGCGACTACAGCACGGCCAGTAACAACCTGAGCGCCGATCCTGTGTTCAACACCGAGTATTTCAACGGTGCACGGGGCACGCTGATCATGGGCGAGGTCGCGACAGGTATTCCGCAGCTCGCCGGGGCGTTCGACGAGGGCGGCAATTTCATCGACGTCCAATTCGGGCCCCTGTCGCTCTGGGGTTACAGCAACTACCACATTGCCGACACGTCGCCGGCGATCGGAAAGGCCGATACCTCACAAGTCCTGGGTGTCTTTACGCATGACTTCGATGGCGGCATTCGTCCCGAGCCGGCCGGTTCGTTGCCGGATATCGGCGCGGACGAAAACCACCTCGCGCCGGCGGTGGCGAACGTAGCCCCGGCCGGAGTGAAGAAGCTGAGGACGTTGCGGACGTTGCAGACATCGGCTGCGGCTCCGGGTACGGCCACGACATTGCAGTTGCTGAAGAAATCGGCCCGCCGGTAGGGCAAGCGAGGCAGGAGACAGACCATGAGAGTCAATCGAATGAATACCCATCTCGTCACGCTGGCCGCGACCGCCCTGGCCATGGGCATCGCGGGGATGGCGGCGGCCCAGACAAGTTCGTCGCAAGTCGTCGCCCAGTGCCCCGACTGGAAGACGGACACCAGCCCCGTCGGGCCGGGCGATGGAAACGGCTACAAGTGCATGCACATCTCCGCAGGCGATGGATTCGCGATGATGGCGGACGGGAAGCGGCTGT
Source organism: Rhodospirillales bacterium (assembly GCA_024644185.1). Classification (GTDB taxonomy): domain Bacteria; phylum Pseudomonadota; class Alphaproteobacteria; order UBA8366; family JADFVY01; genus JAHELM01. Next base: position 23,086 of record JAHELM010000002.1, read on the forward strand.
ACAGCTTCGGGTTTTCCGACCTGACGGCGGCAACCTTCAAGCCGAGGGGTGTGATCGACGCCGCGGGAGCCGTCCCCGGCGGATTGCTGAGGGCCAATGCGCCGGCGCCGACAATCTCGCTGGACGAGGGCGAACGCTTCTATCTGACGCTGACCAATGTCGGGATGCTGATACGGCCGGATCTGTTCGATCCGCATACGGTTCATTACCACGGCTTCCCCAACGCCTCGGCGATCTTCGACGGGGTGCCGGACGCCAGCATTGCGATCAACCAGACGGCCTCGCTGACCTATTTCTACAACCTGATGGAACCCGGCACCTACATGTATCACTGCCATGTGGAGGCGACCGAGCACATGCAGATGGGCATGCTGGGGAACCTGTATGTCCGGCCGAAACAGAACCACTTGCCCAACGGGACGGATCTGGACGGCCTTGCGGGTGGTCCGGTGCACGTTACCGGTAATACATATGTCTACAACGATCGGGACGGCTCCACTCTTTATGACGTGGAATATCCGATCCAGATGGCGTCGTATGACGGCCGGTTCCACGATGCCAGCGAGAGCGTTCAGCCGCTACCCTTTGCGGCGATGAAGGATAACTACCCGTTGCTGAATGGCCGCGGCTATCCGGATACGACGATCCCGCCGGGCGTTCCGTTGCTGAATGGCGACGACACGGATTTCGCGCAGCAAGCCGGAGGCAATTTCACCCAGCGTGTCAGTTCGCTGATCACAGCGACGGCGGGGCAGAAGATACTGCTGCGCATTTCGAACCTGAACGTCACGCGCTTCCATACGCTGGGACTGATGGGGCTGAAGATGAAGGTTGTTGGCCGCGGGGCACGATTGCTGCGCGGGCGGGGTGAAACCGACCTGGCGAACCCGGATCTCTACTACGAGACTTCGTCGGTCACGCTGGGCGGCGGCGAGGCGGTGGACGCGATCATCGACACGACCGGCGTCAC
>JAHELM010000168.1 GCA_024644185.1 Rhodospirillales bacterium
ATTCGTCGTCGTGCCGATCGTCTACATGTCGGGCGTGTTCTTCCCCCTGGACCGCCTGCCTGGCGCACTGCACGTTCTGGCGACATACAATCCGCTCTATTACGTCATCGACGGCATGCGCTGGGGCCTGATCGGCCGCGCCGGAACCGACCCGCTGGGCGGATTCGCCGTGGTCGTCGCCGCCGACGCGGCGCTGTGGGCGCTGTGCTGGGTCCTGTTCCGCATCGGCTACAAGCTGAAACCCTGAACCCATGTCCAGGCCGCCCGCGCCCCGGCGTTTCGGTCGTGTCAACTGGCTTGGCGTCTGGACGGTGTGCCTGCGCGACCTGATGCGCTGCGGCCTGCAGTGGAAGGCCTGCTTTCTGGCGCCGGCGATCCAGACGCTGCTGTTTCTGCTGGTGTTCCAGATGGCGCTTGGCGGCGACGGCGGGGCGGCTCGCGTCGGCGACCTGGATTACCTGGCCTTTCTCGCGCCCGGCCTGCTGGCCTACGCGTTGCTCAAGCGGTCCTTCGAGATCACCGCCTATTCGCTGGTCTTCGACCGGCTGGAGGCGATGATCGACGATATCCTCGGCGCGCCGGTCACGCCGGCGGAGACGGTTTTCGGCTACATGCTGCTGGCGCTGCTCAACGGCGTTCTCACCGGCCTGCCGGCTTTGGTGGCTGTCCTGCCGTTTCTCGCCGGGTCGCCGGCGTCTCTGACCGCGACCCTGTTCTTTGCCGCCGGCGGCGCCCTGACGATGGGGCTGCTGGGCGTGCTGGCCGGGCTGTGGGCGCGAAATTGGGAAGCCATTCATGGCGTCCCCTCATTCGTCCTCACGCCGCTGATCTTCCTGTCCGGCGTGTTTTTCCCCGTGCGGGCGCTGCCCGAACCGCTGCAATTGGCCGCCGCGCTGAACCCGGTTTACTACGTGATCGACGGGATCCGCTGGGGCCTGACCGGGCAGGGCGACGCCGATCCGCTGATCGGGGCCGCCGTCATCGCCCTGACGATCGCGGCGCTGGGACCGCTGTGCTGGATCCTGTTCCGGCGCGGTTACGGGTTGAAGACCTGACGCATTCCTTCGCGGCCGTCGCCGAAGGGAAATTCGGCGGCATTCCGCGTTCCCCGATTTTAATGAAATATTTTCGTTAATATTTTCGAAGGGTTTTTGGTGTGAAATTACCTCAAGTTCGCGGAAATCTTGCGTGGAGAGAGCAATGGTTGAAGCTCAAGCCTGTCGGGATATCGGCATCGTGTGGATGCGGCGCCTTGCGTTCTGTTTTGTCGGCGTGACCAGCGCGACGGGAACCCTGGTGCTTGCATTGGCCACCGTTCTGCTCATCAGCGGCGTGTTGCAGTGGTGACGGAAAGAAAACGACAGCGCCGACCGGTGTTTTCGGTTATACTGGCCATGCTGACTGGGGAGGAAAGCATGGGTGGTCTGGTGCTGGACCGCGCGCGGATGGGCGCGCTGGGTCGTCTGCTTGCCCTTTATTTCGCGGGCGCGGTTACCACCGCGCTGACGGTATTGCTGGTAATCGCGGTATTGTTGATGGCCAGCGGCGTGCTGGAGTGGTAGCCCGCGCGGCATGAACCCGTTGCCGGACGGCGCGGCCCCGGTTTAGGCTCGGGCCTGCCGGCTGTGAGCTTTCGACATCACCGACACCGCCGCATTCTTCAACTATACCAATCGTATGGCGCATGGCCTCGACATGATGCCGAACCCCGAATACCACGCCATGGATCGCGGCTGACGGTTCGCCGGGCGCGGCCGTTGACAGGCCGGGAGCAAATCCCGATACTCCGCGGCTTCCGTTGAGTTTTGGTCATTTTCCTGATGCCCCGGGAGGGGGTTCGCCCGTGATTCCGACGCTGATGCCGACCTATGGCCGTTCCGACATCGCCTTCGAGCGGGGAGAGGGCGTGTATCTGTACGCCACGGACGGGCGCCGATACCTGGATTTCGCCGCCGGCATCGCGGTGAACAGCCTGGGGCATGCGCATCCGCATCTGGTCAAGGCGTTGCAGGATCAGGCCGCCCGGCTGTGGCATACGTCCAACATGTACACGATTCCCGAGCAGCAGCGCCTGGCCGACCGGCTGGTCGGCGCCAGCTTCGCCGACACCGTGTTCTTCTGCAATTCCGGCGTCGAGGCGATCGAGGGCGGCATCAAGCTGTGCCGACGCTATCACCATGCCGGCGGCAATCCCGGGAAATGGCGCATCGTCACGTTCGACGGCGCGTTCCACGGGCGCAGCCTGGCGGCGCTGGCGGCGGCCAACAACCCGAAATACCTCGACGGGTTCGGCCCCAAGGTCGACGGCTTCGACCAGGTGGCGTTCAACAACATGAACGAGGTGCGCAACGCCATCGGCGACGATACCGCGGCGATCCTGATCGAGCCGGTGCAGGGCGAGGGCGGCATCCGCACCGCCGACATCGAGTTCATGAGGGCCTTGCGCAAGGTCTGCGACGAGTTCGGCCTGCTGCTGTTCCTCGACGAGGTCCAGTGCGGCATGGGGCGTACAGGCAAGCTTTTCGCCCATGAATGGGCCGACATCAGGCCGGATGTCGTGGCCTCGGCCAAGGGGATCGGCTCGGGCTTTCCGCTGGGCGCCATCCTGGCGACAGAAGACGCCGCGCGCGGCATGAAGCCGGGTGTACACGGCACCACCTATGGCGGCAACCAGCTGGCCATGACGGTCGGCAATGCGGTGATGGACGTGATGCTGGCGGGCGGCTTCATGGAGCATGTGCGGGAGATGGGCGAATCCCTGCGCGGGCGGCTGGAGGCGATCGTCCGGATGTTCCCGGAAATCTTCAAGGGCGTGCGCGGGGCGGGGTTGATCCTGGGCCTGGAATGCGTGCCGACGGTGGCCGATCTGGTGGGTGTGCTGCGCGGGCAAGGCCTTCTGACCGTGCCGGCGGGCGAGAACGTGATGCGCATCCTGCCGCCGCTGATCGTCCAACAAACGCATATTGACGAGGCGGCCAGGATTCTGGAGACGGTCGCCGCGAACTGGAAGTCGAAGTCATGACCGGGCCAAGGCATTTTCTCGACCTCGACCGCGTTTCCAGGGACGAGCTTCGCCGCATCCTCGATCTCGGCCACGGCTTCAAGGCAGGCCGCGCCGCCGAGCCTCGGCCGCTGGCCGGGCGCACGCTGGCGCTGATCTTCGAGAAGGCATCGACCCGCACGCGCGTCAGCTTCGAGGTCGGGATGCGCCAGCTCGGCGGCGACGTCGTGGTGCTGAGCCATACCGACATGCAGCTTGGCCGGGGCGAAAGCGTGGCCGATACCGCGCGCGTGCTGTCGCGCTATGTCGATGCCATCATGATCCGCACCGACCGGCCGGAAAAACTGGCCGAACTGGCGGAACACGCCACCGTGCCGGTGATCAACGGGCTGACCGACCGCTCGCATCCCTGCCAGGTGATGGCCGACATCATGACCTTCGAGGAGAAGAAGGGCGATATCGCCGGCCGCAAGGTGGCCTGGTGCGGCGACGGCAACAACATGGCGACAAGCTGGATTCAAGCGGCGGCCCGGTTCGGATTCGAGCTGCGCCTGGCCTGCCCGGAACAGCTGGCCCCGCCGCCCGAAGTCGTGGCCTGGGCGCGCGCGCAGGGGGCGAGGATTGCCGTCACCGCCGATCCGGACGCCGCCGTCGCCGGGGTCGACTGTGTCGTCACCGATACCTGGGTGTCGATGGGCGACAAGGATGCCGGGCGCCGCCACAACCTTCTGAAACCCTTCCAGGTAGACGAGCGGCTGATGGCCAGGGCGGCGCCCGACGCGATCTTCATGCATTGCCTGCCGGCCCATCGCGGCGAGGAGATGACGGCCGCCGTGATCGACGGGCCGCAATCGGTGGTCTGGGACGAGGCGGAAAACCGCCTGCATGCGCAGAAGGGCGTTCTGGCATGGTGCCTGGCGTGACCGGCATGCCCGTGGATGTGGCCGCCGGCGATCTGGTCCAGCCCTTCCAGGTGGAGGCGCCGGGCTTGCGCGGCCGCCTGGTGCGGCTGGGGCCCGCTGTCGACACCATCCTGACCCGGCACGATTATCCGGCGCCGGTGGCGCGGTTGCTGGCCGAAGCGCTGGCGCTGGCCGCCGCGCTGGCCGGGGCGCTGAAATACGAAGGCGTGTTCACCCTGCAGATCAAGGGCGAAGGGCCGGTAAAGATGCTGGTTGCCGATATCACCAGCGCCGGCAAGCTTCGCGGCTATGCGGAAATCACGGGCGACCTGCCCGATGCCGCGGCGATCGAGGCGGCGCCGGTGCCGCGACTGTGCGGCAAGGGTTTTCTGGCCTTCACCGTCGACCAGGGCGAACATACCGAGCGGTATCAGGGTATCGTCGAGCTGGATGGCGCCACGCTGGGCGACTGCATCCACCATTATTTTGTTCAGTCGGAACAGTTTTCCGCCGCCGTTCGGCTGGCCACCCGGCAGGATTCCAGTGGCGCGTGGCGGGCCGGCGCCCTGATGCTGCAGCGATTGCCCGACCACGAGGCGATCATCGCCCGCGAGGAGCGCGACGAGTCCTGGCGGCGCGCGGTGATCCTGATGAACAGCGCGCGCGATGCGGAAATTCTGGATTTCGCCCTGACACCGACGGATTTGCTGTATCGGCTGTTCCACGAGGACGGGGTGCGCATTTTTGCGCCGCACGGACTGGCCTTCGGCTGCCGCTGTTCGCGCGACCGCGCGGCGCGCATCCTGTCGTCCCTGCCCCGTGCCGAGGTCGTGGATCTGACCGTCGACGGCCAGGTCACCGTGACCTGCCAGTTCTGCAACACGACGCAGGCCTTCGACGAGACGCAGATCGCGGCCCTCTACGAGGCTTGATGCCGCGGCGCCGGAGCCGGTATGCTCTCTCGACTTGTCCAAGGGAAGGGAAGAACACGATGCGTCGTCCGGTCTCTCTGTTCGTGCTTGCCGTCGCCGCGATTGGCTTGGCCGCCTGTCCGCCGCCGCCCCCGCTGCCGACTTATGGGGAAATCACCTTCAGCCACCTGCCCCCGATCGAAGTGAATGTCGCCGAGATCCGGATCGAGGTTCCCTACCAGGAACCGCTGGCCGCGCCGCATGTGGGCGAAAGCTTCCCCGTGCCGCCGACCCGCGCCGCCCGCCGCTGGGCCGAGGACCGGCTGCGCGCCGTCGGCGATCGCGGCGTGCTGGTCATTACCATCCGCGAGGCGGGCGCCGTCGAGACGGAACTGGAGCAGGCCGGCGGCTTGACGGGCGCCTTCACCAAGCAGCAGGCGCAGAAATACGAGGCGACGATTTCGATCACCGCCGAGGCCACCGACCCGGTCGGACCGCGCGTTGGGAACTCCTCGGCCACCGTCCGCCGCAGCGTCACCGTGCGCGAGGACGCCGATATCAACGAGCGCGAGGACATCTGGTACAAGCTGACGCAGGACGTCATGGCGGACTTGAACACCGCCATGGAGGCCGAAATGCGCCGGTCGCTGGCCAGCTTCCTGCGCTGAGACCGCGACCCGGCGGGATCGGCGGACGGGACGGGCGGCGGAAATCCGGTGGCCTGTTTCGTCTATATCCTGGGCAGCGCCGGCAAGGGCGGATACCGCACCTATGTCGGCTGGACCACCGATCTGGAGCGGCGTCTCGCCCGGCATAACGCGGGAACCGGGGCGCGCTCCACCCGGGGCCGCGAATGGGTATTGCTCTACGCCGAACGGCATGGCCTGCGCGGCGCGGCGATGAGCCGCGAATGGCACCTCAAGCGCGACCGCGATTTCCGCAAGCAGCTTGCGGCCAATCGCGATTTCGAGGGGCTGGCGTAATCACGGATGCCGGCGCGGTCAGCCGTCGCCCAGCACCGCCATCAGCTTCGGGTCTTCGAGAAACAGGACATTCTCCGGGCCGTCCACATCGTCGATCCGGGTCGTGAACGGGGTAAATCCCAACCCGGCCAGCAGCGCCGCCGAAGCGGTATTCGCGGGCACGGTCGAACCGATGAAGCGGGCGACGCCATGCTCGGCGCTGGCCCAGCGCATCAGCCCGATCGCCGCCTCGCGGGCAAAGCCCCGGCGCCGGTATCGGGGAAAGACGGTGTAACCGAATTCGACCGCGTGCGGCCACGGGCCGCCGGGCCGCGAATGAAATCCGG
>JAHELM010000169.1 GCA_024644185.1 Rhodospirillales bacterium
ATGGCCTTCGTTTACGATGCAGCCGGGGATTTCGACATCCGGGTGAACGCCGACACGGTGATCTGGCAACGAATCGAGCCGGGCCATTGGGACGAACAGTGCCGGGAACTGATTGCCGAGCATGTGCGGCAGACCCAATCGCGCTGGGCCGACCAGATCCTGCGCAACTGGGAACGCGAGCGCGGGCGGTTCTGGCAGGTCGTGCCGAAGGAAATGCTGAGCCGCCTGGAATATCCGGTGTCGCGGGGCGCCGCCGCCGCGAAGACAGCCTGACGACGGGCAAAAAGCCGATCCCCTGCCGCGCCTGCGGACTGGCGCGGCAGGGGGGCTTGCCTGTATAAGGGTTGCCCATGCGGACACTCCTTCACCTCTGGCTTTCCCCCTATTGCCGCAAGATCCGGGTCGCGCTGGCCACCAAGGGCCTCGACTTCGAGATGCAGGTCGAAAAGGCGTGGGAGCGGCGACCGGAATTCCTGGCCATGAACCCCGCCGGCAGCGTGCCGGTGCTGATCGACGAGGATGGCACGATCCTGGCCGATCACATGGCCATTACCGAGTATCTCGAGGAAATCCATCCGGCGATTCCCCTGCTGGGCGCCGACCCGCGGGCACGCGCCGAGACGCGGCGGCTGATCGGCTGGTTCGACGAGAAATTCGCCCGCGAAGTGACGGCCAATCTGGTCGACGAGAAGATCATGAAGCGTTTCCTCGGCCTCGGTCAGCCCAATTCGGCGGCAATCCGCGCCGGTCAGGTCAATATTCACCACCACATGGCCTATATCGGCTGGCTGTGCGAGCGCCGGAAATGGCTGGCGGGCGAGGAGTTTTCGCTGGCCGACATCGCGGCCGCGGCGCATCTGTCCACCGTCGACTATGTCGGTGACGTGCCCTGGGAAGATCATCCGGGCGCCCGCGAGTGGTATGCCCGCGTGAAGTCGCGGCCGGCGTTCCGGCCGCTGCTGGCCGATCGCATCCCCGGCTGCCCGCCACCCAAACACTACGCCGATCTGGATTTCTGAGGCACCGATGGCCAGCGCCGGATCGAAAAAAGTCATCTATGCGGCCATGCTCGGCAATTCGCTGATCGCCGTCACCAAATTCGCCGCCGGCGCCTTCACCGGGTCGTCGGCCATGCTCAGCGAGGCTGTCCATTCGCTGGTGGACACCGGCAACCAGTGGCTGCTGCTTTACGGTATTGCGCGATCGCAGCGACCGGCGGATTCGCGGCACCCCTTCGGCTACGGCATGGAGCTGTATTTCTGGTCCTTCGTCGTCGCCATTCTGATCTTCGGCCTGGGCGCCGGCATTTCCTTTTACGAAGGGGCGCAACGCATCCTGCATCCGCACCCGATGTCCGACGCCTGGGTGAATTATGGCGTGCTCGGCCTCGCCATCCTGTTCGAAGGGGCATCCTGGTGGGTCGCGTTCCGGGAGTTCAGCCAGATCAAGGGCGGCCGCGGGATCATCGAGGAGGTTCGGCGCAGCAAGGATCCCACCGTGTTCACCGTTCTGTTCGAGGATACCGCGGCGATGCTGGGGCTGGTCGTGGCGCTGATCGGCATCGCCGCATCGCAGCTGCTGGAGATGCCGGCGCTGGACGGCGTCGCCGCCGTGATCATCGGCGCCATCCTGGCGGGCACGGCGGGATTTCTGGCCTATGAATGCAAGGGATTGCTGATTGGCGAGGGGGCAAGCCCGGCGGTGGTGAACGGCATCCGCCGCATCGCCCGCGAGCAGGCCGGCGTCAAGGCGATCAACGAGGTCCTTACCATGCATCTGGGCCCGCGCGACGTGCTGGCCAATCTCAGCCTGGATTTCAACGACGGGATCGCTGCGGGCGACGTGGAAACCGCAATCTCCAGCCTCGAACAGGCGATCAAGTCCGCCTATCCCGAAGTGACGCGGGTCTTCATCGAGGCGCAGAGCACCGCGGGGCACCGCGACGCGCGCCGGTAATGCGGGCGCGCGACGAATGCCGGCTCAGCTCTCTTCGCCAGCCCTGGTGTTTTCGACCGTATAGTATACGTGACGATCCTGGCGCGACCGATGCCGGTAGGAGATCAAAATACCGTACAGGACGATGAACAGGACGATCGAGAACAACAGCAGGAATACGTCGACCATGACATCCAACCTCCGTCTGGTTTCGGGGTACACGGTCCGTCCAGCCAAGCATGGAGCCTAAACGTTAACATTCCCCTGCCGGGATTGCGGCTATTTGGCGACGACCCGCTGCCGGGCCTCTTCCCGCCGCCGCGCCTCGCCACCCCGGCGCGCCGTCAGCACCATGTTCACGCCGATGAACATCGCCACCAGAACCGCAAGAAATACTAGCTCTTTCATGAGTTTCCCCTATGGTCTGTCTCGAATCTCGATTTCTTTTTTTGGGGTCGGGCGACCCTGATCGCCCGTCCATGAAACTAGCCTATGGTATAGTTCTGACCGAAACGTTAACACCGGCGCGACACGCCGCCGCGGGAGATTTCCACCCATGACCGGACGGCTGTTCTGCTTCGGGCTCGGCTACACGGCGCTGGCGCTGGCGGAGCGTCTGGCGGCGGAAGGCTGGCGCATCGCCGGCACCGTGCGCGACGCCGATACCCGCAACGCCCTGACGGCGCGCGGCTGGGAAGTCTTCGCCTTCGACCGCGACCGGCCGCTGGCCGATGCCGCCGGCGCACTGGCCGGCACCTCGCATCTTTTGTCCTCGGTGCCGCCGGACGGCGCCGGGGATTGCGTGCTCGACCTGCTTGGGACGGCAATCGCCGGAATCCGGGGCCTGCGCTGGGCGGGATACCTGTCGACCACCGGCGTCTATGGCGATCACGGCGGTGGCATGGTCGACGAGTCGACGCCCCGCGACCCGGCATCGGAACGGGGACGCCGCCGGGTGGAGGCCGAGGATGGCTGGCTGTCGCTGTGGCGCGACCATGGCGTTCCGGTTCATCTGTTCCGGCTGGCCGGTATCTACGGGCCCGGGCGCAACGCGCTGGAAACCGTGCGCCAGGGCCGGGCCCGGCGCATCCGCCGGCCGGGCCAGGTGTTCGGCCGCATTCACCGCGACGACATCGTGTCGGTGCTGCTGGCGTCCATGGCGAAACCGAATCCGGGTGCCGCCTACAACGTCGCCGACGACGAACCGGCGCCGCCGGACGAGGTGATCGCCCATGCCTGTTCCCTGCTGGGAGTGCCCGCGCCACCGGTCGAGGATTTCGATGCGGTCGCCGACACGCTGTCGCCGATGGCGCGCAGCTTCTATGGCGAAAGCAAGCGGGTGTCGAACCGGCGCATCAAGGAAGACCTTGGCGTTCGGCTCCGCTATCCCGATTATCGCGAAGGCCTCAAGGCACTGCTGTAAGCCCGGCCACGTCGCGCACAGCATCCGTCAGCCGGGCCAGATTGGCCGGATCGGACAGGCGATGGTCGCCGTTCTTGATCAGCGTCACCACGATATCGGCCGAGGTCAGGGCGGCGGCGGTCCGGGTCGCCAATTCCCAGGGCACGGTTGCGTCGGCCATGCCGTGCAGGATGCGTACCGGCCCGGCGAAGGGAATGGCACCGCCCAGCAGCAGATGGTTACGCCCTTCCTCCACCAGGGTCCGCGTGATCTCGTCGGGCTCGTCGGAATACTCCGAAGCACGACGCCAGATGCCGTCGCGCAGCAACGTCGCGCGGGCGGGCCCCGGCATCCGGTTCCAGATCAGCTCTTCGGTAAAATCCGTGGCGGGCGCGACCAGCACCAGGCCGCGCACGCGCTCCGGCCGGGCCATCGCCAGCAGCAGGGAGATCCAGCCGCCCATCGACGAGCCGACGACGATCATGGGTCCCGCCGTCGCCCGGTCCAGCACGTGCAGGGCATCGTCCCGCCAGCCGCCGATGGTTCCGTCGGTGAAGGCTCCCGGCGAGGCACCGTGCCCGCGATAGTCGAAACGGGTGCAGGCCAGGCCGGCCTGGGCGGCCCAGGCATCAAGGGCCACCGCCTTGCTTCCGGTCATATCCGACCGGAAACCGCCGCAAAACAGGATGCCGGGGCCATTCCCAGGCCGGTGGCGAACAGCGATTCGGAAATCATTCGATACGTGAGTCATTGAAAAGATTGCGCCCACTTGGTATGTCCGGTGCGGCAGCGGGACGCTCCGACGCCCCTGGGAGACATTCGCGACAAAATGGCAAATCAACCGGAAGCTAACATGGCGACGGCGGCGACGACCAGTCGCGCGCCGGTGATTCTGCAAGTCCTGCCGTCTCTTGGCGGCGGCGGGGTCGAGCGGGGCACCGTGGAAATGACGGCGGCGATCGCCGCGGCCGGCTGGACCGCGCTGGTGGTTTCGTCCGGCGGCCAGATGGTGCGCGATGTGGAACGGGCCGGCGGCACCCATATCACGCTGCCGGTGCAGTCGAAGAATCCGCTCGTCATGCGCCGGAACGTCTCGCGCCTGGAAGAGGTCATTACCGCCCACGGGGTCGATCTGGTGCATGCGCGCAGCCGGGCCCCGGCCTGGAGCGCCCTGTCCGCCGCCCGGCGGACCGGCGTTCGCTTCGTCACCACGGTTCATGCGCCCTACGGCTTCGGCCTGCCCTTCAAGCGCCTCTACAATTCCGTGATGACCCGCGGCGAGCGGGTGATTGCCACCTCGGAATTCATCCGCGACTACGTGACGAAGAATTACAAGGTGGACCCGGCGAATATCCGGGTCATCCATCGCGGGGTGAACATCGATATTTTCGATCCCGCCCGCGTCAGTGCCGAGCGGGTCATCCAGCTTGCCACCAAGTGGCGGGTGCCGGACGGCGTGCCGACGGTGATGCTGCCGGCGCGGGTGAGCCGCTGGAAGGGCCATTCCGTGTTGCTGGAGGCGCTGGCGCGGCTGAAGGATCGGCCGCTGCGCTGCCTGATGGTCGGCGACGACCAGGGGCGTACCGGCTACCGGCGCGAAATCGAATCGCAGGTCGAAAAACTGGGGCTGCAAGGCACGGTGCATATCGTCGGCGATTGCCGCGACATGGCCGCCGCCTACAAGCTCGCCGATGTGGTCGTCTCCGCCTCGACCCAGCCGGAAGCCTTCGGCCGGGTGGTCGCGGAAGCACAGGCGATGGGCAAGCCGGTGATCGCCCCGAACCATGGCGCGGCGCCCGAAATCATCCTGCCCGGCGTCACCGGCTGGCTGGTGCCGCCCGGCGACCCGGCGGCGCTGGCCGTGGCATTGGCCGCGGCGCTGGATCTCGACACGCCGGCGCGCGAGACGCTGGCCCATTCGGCGATGACCCGGGTCCGCCAGAACTTCACCACCGCCCGCATGTGCGCCGCCACGCTGGATGTGTACCGGGAGCTTCTGCAAGGGGCGCCGGCGGCCACCGGCGTTCGCGAATGAAGGGCCCCGTCCGCCGCATATTGGTCATCAAGCTGGGCGGGCTGAGCGATTTCGTCATGTCGTTCGGCGCCTTCAGCGCCATCCGCCGGCATCATGCGGATGCCCATGTCACGCTGCTGACCGTGAAATCCTTCGCCGAACTGGCGCGCAAGAGCGGCTGGTTCGACGAGGTTCGCGAAAATGGCGCGCCGGCCTGGACGCGGCCGGGCAAGGTTCTGAAGCTCATCCGGCGCCTGCGCCGGGGCGGCTTTGACCTGGTTTACGATCTGGAGAACACGCCGCGCAGCGCGCGCTATCGCGCCTTGTCGACGGCGTTGAAGTGGAACCCGCCCGCCTGGTCGCGGGGAGTCGACGACGGAACGCGCGAGCATGTGGTCGAGAGGCTGGCCCGGCAACTGGCCGAAGCCGGCGTGACCGAGATGCCGATGCCCGACCTGTCCTGGATGATCGGTGGTTTCGGCGGGCGGTTCGGCCTCAAGGACGGTTATGTGCTGATTGCGCCCGGTGGCGCCAGGGCCGAGCCCGGGAAGCGCTGGCCGCCGGACCGGTATGCCGAACTGGCGCGGCGTGTCGCCATCGAGGGCCGCCGGCCGGTGATCATCGGTACGGAGGCCGACACGGAAATCGCCCGCGTCGTCGCCGCCGCGTCGCCGGACTCGATGAACCTCGTCGGACGGACCACGCTGTTCGATCTGGCCGCGCTGGCCGCCCATGCCAAGGTGGCCGTGGGCAACGACATCGGCGCCATGCA
>JAHELM010000170.1 GCA_024644185.1 Rhodospirillales bacterium
CCTCGTCGGCAATCTGGAGGCCCGCGAGGACCGGCTCGGCGCGCGGCGCGAGGATTTCATCCATGACGGGATGAACCGCCTGACCGCCGCGACGGTGACCGACACAGGCACGCTCGCCAACTGACGTGCTCACGTCACGGGCGACAACCGTATCTGCGCAAGACGCGGATTGCGAGCGATGAATTCTCCCGGGGCACGCCTCTCGGCGCACATGCCTACGCATGGCGTTTCAGTGCAATTCTCATGAGCAGCATTCAGACCTGTGCACGGAGACCGGACGCTGGACGCCCGTTGACGCGAGTCATGCCTCGTTTGGGGACATCCGCCGGGGGCCGTTGCCGACGCCGAGAGGTTTGTTGTACGATCATTCAACAATGCTATTGTCCGGCTGCCGAGAGCCATGCCAATGAACCCCCGATACAATGTTCTTTTCGAGCCGGTCCGCATCGGCCCGGTGACCGCGAAGAACCGTTTTTATCAGACCCCGCATGCGAACGGCATGGGCTATATGCGCCCGCGCAGCGCAACGGCTATGCGCGCCATCAAGGCCGAGGGCGGGTGGGGTGTGGTGTGCACCGAGTATTGTTCCGTCCACCCGACAAGCGACGATTCCCCATTCGGGTTTCTCTCGCTGTGGGACGAGGACGACGTGCGGGCCCTGGCGAAAACCGCCGACGCGATACACGCTCACGACAGTCTCGCGGGGGTCGAATTATGGCATGGGGGCTCGCACACCAACAACCGGCTGACACGCGAACCGCTGATCGCACCTTCGGCGCAGCCGGCCAAATACATTCAACCCGGCCATGCCCGCGCCATGGACCGCCAGGACATAGCGGATTTCCGGCGCTGGCAGCGCGATGCCGCGTTGCGGGCCAGGAGCGCCGGCTTTGATATTGTTTACGTTTACGCCAGCCATGACTACCTGCCGTTCCAGTTCCTTTCGGCGCGCACCAACCGGCGGGCCGACGAATATGGGGGCTCGCTGGTCAATCGCGTGCGGTTGCTGCGCGAGATGATCGAGGATACCAGGGACGCGGTGGGTGACAAATGTGCCGTCGCGGTTCGCCTCGCCGTCGATGAACTGCACGGTCCCGCCGGTATCACGGCCGACGGCGAGGGCCGCGAGATCGTTGCCATGCTCGCGGAATTGCCGGATCTCTGGGATATCAATCTTGCCGGTTCCCTGGGAAACGATTCCCGCAGTTCGCGTTTCAGCGCCGAAGCGTTTCAGGAAGATTATGTCGGCTTCGTGAAAACGCTGACCAGCAAGCCGGTGGTCGGCGTCGGCCGGTTTACGTCTCCCGATACCATGGTCAGCCAGATTCGCCGGGGGATCCTCGATCTGATAGGCGCGGCGCGGCCCTCGATCGCCGATCCGTTCCTGCCGCGCAAGATCGCCGACGGGCGGGAGGACGAGATTCGCGAATGCATCGGCTGCAACATTTGCCGTGCCGCCAACAACGAGGGTGCGCCGCTGCGCTGTACGCAGAACCCGACGATCGGCGAGGAATGGCGGCGCGGCTGGCATCCGGAACGCATCGCGCCGAAGGGGTCGGACAGCCGCGTGCTGGTGGTCGGTGCCGGCCCTGCCGGCTTGGAGGCGGCGCTGGCCCTTGGCCAGAGAGGATATCGCGTGAGTCTGGCCGATTCCGGCAAGGAACCGGGCGGTCGATTGTTGCGCGAAGCGGCGCTGCCCGGACTTGGACATTGGCTTCGGGTCCGGGATTATCGCGCCCATATGATCGGCAAGCTGGCGAACGTCGAAATCTTTCCGGCAAGCCCGCTCACCAGTCATGACGTTCTTGAATTCGGCGCCGACCATGTGGTGGTGGCAACCGGCAGTCACTGGCGGCGCGACGGTGTCGGCGCCTGTGTGGAGGATATCGGTGTTCAGGCGGCCGGACGGAAATGCCTGACCCCCGACGACATCTTCGCCGGTGCGGTACCGCAAAGCCCGGTGGTCATCTATGACGACGATCATTATGCAATGGGCGGGGCACTTGCGGAGCGGCTGCTCGGCCAGGGATTTGCGGTCACCCTGGTCACGCCGATGCCCGTGGTCTCGAGCTGGACGCAGATGACCGACGAACAGTTTCCGGTACAGAAGCGTCTCATGGAACTCGGATTGCGGCTCCTGCTGTCGCATCGGCTGGCTGGCCACCGGGATGGGGCGGCCGACTTCGCCTGCGTCTATACCGGCCGAAACACGCAGGTCGAATGCGCCAGCCTGATACTGGTCACCGGTCGATTGCCGGACCGCGCGCTCTATGACAGCCTCGTGGCTGTCCCCGGGGACTTGCAGGCAGCCGGTATCGGGACAGTGACCCGGATAGGCGATTGCCTGGCCCCGTCATCGGTCGCGGATGCGGTGTTTGCGGGGCATCGTCTGGCCCGCGAGATCGACCTGCCGGCCGACGGTTCGGCGGTCCGGCGGGAGCGGCCGCTTCCATGACGGCGAACAGAGGGAACTGACATGGCGAGAACGACGTCGCGCCGACACGGACCCGGGCCGGGCCGGTCGAAGCGGGTGGTTGGATCGATCACGCAGGCGGCGTGGCGTCCGCCGATCCTGCCGTCGCGCCTCATAGAATTGCTGGAGCCCGACCAGATCGAGATGATTCACGATGCCGCCCTGACGATCCTGGAAGAGGTCGGCATGAAGGTGCTGGATACCCGGGCCCGGGCATTGTTTGCCGGGGCGGGCGCAACGGTGGACGAGGACAACATGCGGGTGCGGTGCGACCGCTCCATGATCGAGGAACTGGTGGCCCTGGCCCCGGCCTCGTTTACCCTGGCCGCGCGAAATCCGGGGCGATCCCTGAAGGTTGGCGGACGTCATTCGATTTTCGCGTCGGTCGGCGGCCCGGCCTTTGTTTGCGACATCGACAAGGGCCGGCGCGCCGGCACCTATGCGGAGATGTGCGAATACCTGAAGCTGATCCAGTCGCTCAACGTCCTGCACCAGGAGGGCGGCGGCCCGTTCGAGGCGCTTGACCTGCCGGCCGCAACCCGGCACCTGGACCTCTACTATGCCGAAATCACTTTGCTCGACAAGAACTGGCAGCCGCAGGGCCTGGGCCGGGAGCGGGCGATCGACGCGCTGGAGATGGTGGCGATTTCCTTCGGCATTACGCGCCAGGCGCTGGTCGACATGCCTGTATTTACCTGCATCATCAACACCAATTCGCCGTTGCAGCTCGATGTTCCGATGGCAGAGGGGCTGATCGCCATGGCCGAACACGGCCAGGTGAATGTCATCACGCCCTTCACGCTTGCCGGCGCGATGTCGCCGGTGACCATCGCTGGCGCCCTGGCCCAGCAACATGCCGAGGCGATGGCCGGCATCGCGTTGTGCCAGATCGTGCGTCCCGGTGTACCGGTCATGTATGGCGGGTTCACGTCGAATGTCGACATGAAGACCGGAGCGCCGGCCTTCGGCACGCCCGAATATACCAAGGCCGCGCAGGTGTCCGGGCAACTGGCGCGGCGGATCGGCGTACCGTTCCGTTCGAGCAACGTGACCGCGGCCAACGATGTCGACGCGCAGGCCGCCTATGAAAGCGCGATGGCGTTGTGGGGCTGCCTGATGGGCGGTGCCCATCTGGTGCTGCATGCGGCGGGTTGGCTGGGTGGCGGGCTGACCGCGTCATTCGAGAAGCTGATCGTCGATGCCGAAATGCTGCAGATGATGGCGGCTTATTTCGAACCTCTCGAGGTCTCGCCCGAAACGCTGGCGCTCGACGCCATCCGCGATGTCGGGCCGGCCGGTCATTTTTTCGGCACGCCGCATACGCTGGCGCGCTACGAGAACGCGTTTTACGCACCGCTCCTGTCCAATTGGGACAATTACGATACCTGGATCGAGCGGGGCGGCATCGGCGCGACACGACGGGCCAATACCGTCTGGAAGCGCCTGCTGGCCGAATACGAGAAGCCGCCGATCGATTCCAGTATCGACGACGCGCTCAGGGATTACATGGCCAAGCGGAAGCGCGAAGGCGGTGTCGCGACAAACTAGCGCCGCATCCAGGCATATGGAATCGTTTCCAGCGGTTCCGTTGGACCGGGTTTCGCCCTGGGGCCGCACGCAGTCAGGACGAGGGAGTGTCGCCCCGGACGGGCCGCAAAGGCCCAAGGTAGACTTCCAGAAATTCATAGCAGGCCTCTTTCGCATCGGCCGGCGACAGCACTCCCGAATCCAGCGACCATTCCAGCCACAGACCGTCGACCATGGCGATGAAGTTACGGGCCAGGTTATTGGCGTTCACGGCACGCTCCCGATACGCCGCGACCGCCTGGATTTCTCGCGCCAATGCCTTCCTGTAGCTGTCGTAAAGCGCACTGTGGGCCGTTTTAAGCTTCGGATTGGTGGCAACTTCGCTCCACAGCGAGAGCCAGACCAGGAAATTCGCCTTGGCGAAGTAGTCCGGCGCGAAATTCGCTTCGACCAGCGCCGTCAGGCGGGCCGCCGACGCCGGCGCCGAAGAGTCGTCCACCCCCCCGGTTTGCGCGATATGGCCGGTTACGGTCTCGTAGAGCGAGGATTTGTAGACGGCGATCAGAAGGTCGTCCTTGCTGGCGAAATAGTGATTTATCAGACCCCGCGATACACCGGCTGCGCGGCAGATCCGGTCGATGGTAAACGCCGAAATTCCACCCGTCCCCAGACAGCGGATTGCCGCGTCGATCAGTTGCTGGCGGCGCACCTCCGGCCGTTCGCGCACATAGCGCGGCGCCGGCTTCTCGGGTCGGGCGGTTACTTTCCGCAAATCGGTCATCGTCCGGGTCGGTCCTGTATGGATTGAAAGGATGGCGGCGGGCAGGCGCCCGCCGCCATAGGCGGTTGATCATCCCACCTTCTTGGTGGTTACGGGATTCGGATAACCGTCCGCCAGGATTTCCGGTTCGATGAAATCCCGGTGAATGGCGACCAGCGGCTCGTGGCAGATGAAGATGAAGCCGCCGGACTCCTCCATGAGATCCTCCATGCGGTGGTATATCTCGATACGCTTGCTGTTGTCGGCTTCGACCTGGCCCTTTTGATAGAGTTCTTCGAATTCCGGGTTGTCGAAACCCGACCAGTTGTAGACACCGACCTGATCCGGCCGGAACCACACCAGATTTTCGGTCGGATCGACGCCGCCCGCATAGCTCATCAGAACCAGATCCAGTTCCTTGTAACCGTCGCCGGCGGTCTTGTCGCCCAGCGACCAGTAGGCACCCTCGTCACGCGGCTGGATCTCGACGGTGACTCCGGCCTCGGCGAAACTGGCCTGGATGATCTGCGCGGTCGCCAGCGCGGTAGAGTCGTTTGTCGCATCGAGCGTGAGCTTGAGGTTCTGCGCGCCGGCCTCGGCAAGCAGCGCCCTGGCCTTGTCGACATCGCGCTTTGCGATGATGTTTTTCTTGCGGGCATAGGGCGACGTGGGCTGGATTATCCCGGCCGAACGGGGCACCAGATTGTCGTAGACACCGGTCAGCACGGAATCGCTGTCATAGGCGTATTGCAGAGCCTTGCGGACCCGCGGGTCCTGCAGGCGCGGGCTCATCATGTTGACGGTCAGCCACGTATAACGCGACTCCTGCCCCTCGATGAGCTTCGTGTGCGCCGGCAGGTTCTTGCGCAACTGCTTTGCCGCGCTGACGGCGACGCGGGTGTAGTCGAAGGCGCCCGCCTCGTAAGCGGTCTGGGCCGCCTGATCGTCGTCCATGATATAGAATTCTACATTGGCGAAATCCGGTTTGGGCCCCCTCCAGTCGGGGTTGGAAACCAGCCGGATCTTCTGTTTCGGCTCCCACTTGTCGATAAGGTAGGGGCCGCACTGGGCTGGCGGTTCCGTGGTGAACTTGCCGCCAGCCTTCTCGGTTGCAGTCTTGCAGATGATATGGCCGCCGTAATACGGCAGGGATGCCACCCAGATCGGCTGGTAGGGTTTGTTGAGGTGGATGATTCCGGTCCGCTCGTCGACGATCTCTACCTGGTCCAGCATCTCGAACTGGTAGATCCATGGCGATTCGTTCTTCGGGTCGCCAATCCGTTCATACGAGTATTTCACGTCCTCCGTGGTAAGCGGACCATACCCGCCGGTCCACTGGATGCCCTTGACCAG
>JAHELM010000171.1 GCA_024644185.1 Rhodospirillales bacterium
CCAGCGGCGTCACGCCCTTCTGGCGCAGCCGATAGATATTCTCGAGGACCACGATGGCCGCATCCACCACCATGCCCACGGCGAAGGCGATGCCGGCCAGCGACACGACATTCAGCGACCGGCCCATCGCCGCCATGGCAACGAAGGACGCCACCACCGAGACCGGAATCGCCAGGGCCACGACCAGCGTCGCCCGGGCGGAGCGCAGAAATATCATGAGTATGGCGGCCGCAAGCAATCCGCCGACCCAGATGTTCTGGGTCACCAGATCGATGGCGGAATTGATATAGACGGTCTCGTCGTAGATCATTTCCAGCCGCAGGCCGGCATCGGCGAGAACGCCGGCATTCAGCTCCGCGGCCGCGACGCGGATTCCCTCCATCGTCTCGATCACGTTGGCCCCGATCTCGCGCGAGATGCTGAGGCCCATTGCCGGCCTGCCGCCGGCGCGCAGGATCGAACCCGGTTTCTTGTACCCCATCTCGACCCGGCCGATATCGCCGACGGCGACACGGGCGATGCGGCCGGTCACCGGGTCGCGCTGGCTGCGCAGCACCACGGCGGCAACCTGGTCGGTCGTCTCGAATTCGCCGACCGTGCGGATCACGTAACGCCGCTTGCCCTCCTCGACCGCGCCGCCGGTTATCGAGGCATTGGCGGCACGCAATCGATCGACCACCATCGACACGGTCAGTCCGTAGCGCGCCATGCGGGCCGGATCGACGATCACGCGCATCTCGCGCTCGGCGCCGCCATAGATATTCACCGCGCCGACGCCGGGAACGCGCTCCATGCGTTCCTGCACGACATCCTCGACATAGTCGCCATAGGTCTGGATCTGCCGCTCGTTGCCCTCCGCCCGCAGCACGCGGAACCAGGCGATCGCGTTGTCATCGGCGCTGGCGGTCTTCAGCGTCGGTTCCTGCGCCTCGTCCGGATAGCCGGTTATCCGGTCCAGCCGGTTGGCGACCAGCAGCAGGGCCTTGTCCATGTCCTGCGCGACAGAAAACTCCAGGGTGATCTGGGCGCGCCCGTCCTGCGCCGAACTGGTAATGTTCTCCAGCCCCTCAATCCCCTTCAGTGCGTCCTCCTGAGGATTGAGAATTTCGCGCTCGACCTCGGCCGGCGCGGCGCCGGCCCAAGTGGTGGAAATTTCGATCACCGGCCGGCTGACATCGGGGGCAAGCTGGATCGGAATGGTACGCAGCGCGATAAACCCGAACATCAACGCCATCAGAACCGCGGCGATGACCGCGACCGGGCGTTCGATGGACTGGCGGATCAGATCCACGCGATGCTCCCTAGCCGTTCCCGCCGGGGGCCGGCGGCATGCCTTCATAGGTTACCGGCTGGCCAGGCCGCAGGCGTTCGTTGCCGCGAACCACGACAAGATCGCCGGGTACGAGGCCATCCAAAACCTCGAATCGACCGCCCACCGCCTCGCCCAGGGTCACCGGGCGCGGTTCCGCCTTGCCGTCGACCACGACGAAGGTCACGGAATTGCCGCCACGCACCACCACGGCATCCTTGTGCACCGTCACCACATCGCGATCTTCACCGATCGGCAACAGTACGGTCACGCTCTGGTCGGTGGCGAATCGCCGCTGCCCGGCTTGATCGAGATTCGGCGTAAAGCGCACCGGACGCGTATGCGTCAGCGCATTCTCGGTCGGAACGACGGCCCGGACGACTACGGGAAAGGACACTCCCCCTTCCAGGTACCCGGCGATTTCGCGGCCCGGCGTCACACCCGCCAGCCGATCGGCCGAAACGTCGGCCTCGATCTCCAGGTCCTCGTCATTGACCAGCGTGGCCACCGGCGCGCCGGTCGTCACATAGGCGCCATCGACCGTATGCAGCGTCACCACAACGCCGCCGTAAGGTGCCCGGATTTCCGAGCGCCGCACATCGAGTTCGGCCAGATCGAGATTGGCGCGGGCCCGCGCGATCGCGGCCTCGGCCTCTACCACGCTGCTGCGGAACCGCGCCACCTCGGCCCGCTTGTCCTCATAGCGAGCCTGGCTGAATGCCGCCGAATTCTTGAGGCTTTCCAAGCGCGCGAGTTCCATGTCCGAAAGTCTTGCCTGCGCCTGGGCGGTTGCCAGTGCCGCTTCTTTCTCGCGCAGTTCGGCGGCACGCAAATTGCGATTACCCTCGGAAACATCCGTCGCCAGCCGCACCAGGACATCCTGGGCGCGAACCCGGTCGCCGACCTCCACCAACACCTCGGCAACCGGTCCGCCAACCAGCGCCGCAACCGCGCCCGACTGTCGCGCAACAAACCGGCCGAGGACCGGAACCGTCTGACTCAACGGCTCGACCACCACGGCATCGACCGCGACCGGCACGGCCGCGTCGCCGGCCAGGACCAGGCCCGGCCTTAGCGCGAGCGCCAGAAGGAAAATAATGGCCACCCTGCCGATGACCGGCCGTCCGATGATGCGCATTGCCATCCTGTTCAGATAACCTGCTCTTTTCCCGATGTTTCCATGGTCTGTATGAGAATTGCATGGTCCCGATTTACTGGCAAGCATGGCACTGCGGTCTGTTCGTCCTACCCTGTCGGCTGCTATGCTGAACACTCGTTCCTTCACGACCGATCCGGAAACGCCGCCTCGATGTCGACCGTTCTTTTTACCCATGCCGCCTGCGTCGAGCATGACCCGGGGCCGATGCACCCGGAATCGCCCACGCGGCTGCGTGCCGTCATGGCCGCGCTGGAGACAGAGGAATTCACCTCGCTGGATCGGCGCGAGTCACCGCGCGCGACGATCGATCAGATCGCCCGCGTGCATGGCCGCGATTATGTGGAGCAGGTGCTGTCGGCGGTTCCGGAGTCCGGCCTGGTGCATCTGGATCCCGACACGGCGCTCTGCCCTGCCTCCGGCGAGGCGGCGCTGCGTGCCGCCGGCGCGGTCTGTGCCGCGGTCGATGCGGTGATGGCGGGCGAGGCTCGTAATGCGTTCTGCGCCGTGCGGCCGCCCGGTCACCACGCCGAACCGGATCGTGCCATGGGCTTCTGCCTGTTCAACAATGTCGCCATCGGCGCATTGCAGGCGCGCGAAGTGCACGGGCTGAGGCGGATCGCGGTGGTCGATTTCGACGTGCATCACGGCAACGGCACGCAGGCGATGTTCTGGGACGATCCCGACCTCTTCTACATCTCGACCCATCAGTCGCCGCATTATCCCGGCACCGGTGCCGCCGACGAGCGTGGCATCGCCGGCAATATCCTGAACGTTCCGCTGCCGGCCCAATCCGGTAGCGCCACTTTCCGGCGCGCGATCGAAGCCATCGCGATGCCCGCATTGATCGAATTCTCGCCGGAATTCCTGCTGATTTCCGCCGGTTTCGACGCCCATGCCGCGGATCCGCTGGCCGGGTTGCTTTTGACCGAGGACGATTTTTCCTGGGTGACGCGGCAATTGACCGGTCTGGCGGCGCGGTGTTGCCAGAACCGGGTCGTATCGGTACTGGAAGGCGGTTACGATCTGGTTGCCCTGGGGCGGTCGGCGGCGGCACATGTACGGGCATTGATGCAGGCCTGACGTCGACGCCCCAAACCTTTGGATTTGCCTGAGCGGCGAGGCTAAACTCACCTGCCGCGGGAGGAAAGATGACGAACGCCAGCAAACAGGCCGACATTGCGAATATGAAGTTCGAGGATGCGCTTGCCGAACTCGAGACGATCGTGAAGAAGCTGGAGGCCGGCCAGGTGAAACTGGACGATGCCATCGAATCGTATGAGCGCGGCGCGGCCCTGAAGAAACACTGCGAGGCCAGGCTGGACGAGGCCAAGGCCCGGATCGAGAAAATCACTCAATCGTCCGGCGGCATGACCGCCGAACCCGCCAATCTCGACTAGGACCGGAATATGGACGCCCTGAAGCAGGCCATGGCCGCCGCAGCCGTCGATGTCGAGGCGATGCTTGTCCGGATACTGACCGCCGAGCGCGAGGCCGAGGACAGGCTGATCGCCGCGATGCGTTATGCCGTGCTTGGCGGCGGCAAGCGGTTGCGGCCATTCCTGGTATTGCAGGCATCGGGTCTGTTTGGCGTCGCGCACACGGCCGCCCTGCGTACGGCCGCGGCAATCGAACTGGTGCATTGCTATTCGCTGGTGCATGACGATCTGCCGGCCATGGACGACGACGATCTGCGCCGAGGCCGGCCGACGGTGCACAAGGCGTATGACGAGGCGACCGCGATCCTGGCCGGCGACGCGCTGCTGACCATGGCCTTCGAGGTACTGGCCCACCCCGATACCCATTCCCAGCCGGAAGTTCGGTGCGCGCTGATTACGGCGTTGGCCCGGGCAGCCGGCGCACATGGCATGGTTGGCGGCCAGATGATCGACCTCGGGGCCGAGGGGCGGGATATGGGAATTGGCGAGATCACCCGTCTGCAGCAGATGAAAACCGGGGCCCTGATCGGCTTCTCGTGCGAGGCCGGGGCGATTCTCGGCCGCGCGGCCGAGGCGGGACGCGAGGCTTTGCGCGGCTACGCACACGATCTCGGTCTCGCCTTCCAGATTGCCGACGACCTGCTCGACGTCGAGGGGACGGCGGAGGAGACGGGCAAAGCGGTGCGCAAGGACGCGGCGCTGGGCAAGGCGACCTTCGTGTCGATCCTCGGGCCGGAACGTGCCCGTTCCCAGGCCAGCCTTTTAGCCGAACAGGCCGTAACCCACCTTGCAATCTTCGACAAGAGCGCCGACCTTCTTCGCCGGACCGCGCGCTATGTGGTCGAGCGGCGCGTCTGACATCCGGATAATCCATTACCGCGTCCGCTGAATTTCAGGAGACCGATTTGACTTCCAACCAGCCCTCCCGTACGCCGCTGCTCGACACCGTCCCGACTCCGGACGCGTTGCGCCATCTGCCGGAACGTGATTTGCGGCAGCTTGCCGATGAGTTGCGGACCGAGATGATCGACGCGGTCTCGGTGACCGGCGGCCATCTCGGGGCGGGGCTTGGCGTGGTCGAATTGACCGTTGCGCTGCATTACACGTTCGATACGCCGCGCGATATCCTGATCTGGGACGTCGGCCATCAGTGCTATCCGCACAAGATCCTGACCGGGCGACGCGACCGTATCCGCACGCTGCGCCAGGGCGGTGGCCTGTCCGGCTTCACCAAGCGGTCGGAAAGCGAATACGATCCGTTCGGCGCCGGGCACAGTTCGACTTCGATTTCCGCCGGGCTGGGTTTCGCGGTGGCACGCGATCTGGCCGGAGAGCCCGGCAACGTGATCGCCGTGATCGGCGATGGCGCGATGAGCGCCGGCATGGCCTACGAGGCGATGAACAACGCCGGGTCGATGGACAGCCGGCTGATCGTCATCCTGAACGACAACGACATGTCGATCGCCCCGCCGGTCGGCGCCATGAGCGCCTATCTGTCACGCCTGATTTCATCGAAGCCCTATGTCTCGCTGCGCCATCTGGCCAAATCCCTGGCGCATCGCTTCCCGCGCCGCCTGGAAACAGCGGCGAAGCGGGCCGAGGAATTCGCCCGCGGCATGATGACCGGGGGCACGCTGTTCGAGGAACTGGGCTTCTTCTATGTCGGCCCGATCGACGGCCACAATCTCGATCACCTGTTGCCGGTTCTGAAGAACGTCCGCGATTCGAGCGAGGGCGGCCCGGTGCTGATCCATGTTGTGACGCAAAAGGGCAAGGGCTATGTGCCGGCCGAGAAGTCGGACGACAAGTATCACGGCGTGACGAAATTCGACGTGGTGACCGGGGCGCAGGTCAAGGGCAAGAGCAATGCCCCGTCCTATACCCGCATTTTCGCGGACGCGCTGATCGCCGAGGCCGAGCAGGACGACCGAATCGTCGCCATCAATGCCGCCATGCCATCGGGCACCGGCCTGAACCTGTTCGACGAACGCTTTCCCACCCGCTGTTTCGACGTCGGCATTGCCGAACAACACGCGGTCACCTTCGCCGCGGGCCTGGCAGCCAAGGGCTACAAGCCGGTGGTGGCGATCTATTCGACCTTTCTGCAGCGCGCCTACGATCAGGTGGTGCATGACGTTGCGGTGCAGAGCCTGCCCGTGCGCTTTGCGCTCGATCGCGCCGGACTGGTCGGTGCCGACGGC
>JAHELM010000172.1 GCA_024644185.1 Rhodospirillales bacterium
CGGCCGATCTGCCGGCGCGCATGGCGCGCTATGCGCCAGGTTCCGGGCCGGTCGAGGGCCGGTCTCTGACCCGGGCGCTGGAACCGGCGTTGGCCATTACGTTTCCGCCTGACGGCGCCCGGCTGGAGTATCGCGCCGGAGAGACCCTGCCGCTGACCGCGGAAGGCGGACGCAAGCCGCTGGTCTGGCTGGTCAACGGGCTGCCGGTGCCGTCTGTGTCATACAGACGGCGGGCCGACTGGAGGCCGGACGGCGCGGGCTTCGTCAACGTCACGGTGATCGATGCGGATGGACGCAGCGCGCGGTCGGAAGCCCTCTTGCGCTGATTGGCGGGCGGGTTCAATCTCTGCGCGGGGGGACTGCCATGACGATGATTCTTGAAAGTAACGCCTTCGGCCCGAATCAATCCATCCCGGTGCGATTCACCTGCGATGGCGACGACCTGTCACCGCCGCTGCACTGGTCGGGCGTGCCGGACGGCACGCGCAGTCTGGCACTGCTGTGCGACGACCCGGACGCGCCGGCTGGAACCTGGCACCATTGGGCAATCTTCGATATTCCGTCGGAGACCACGCATCTTGCGGAAGACCAGCCGGAAAGCGGCCATTTCAATGGGCTGCGTCAGGCCATGAACGATTTTCGCCGTCCCGGCTACGGCGGACCCTGCCCGCCGCCGGGTCATGGGACGCACCGCTACCGCTTTCGGCTGCTGGCGCTGGACGTGGTCCGGCTGGAGGTGCCCAAGACCGCGCGTTGCCACGACGTGGCAACCGCCGCCGCCGGTCATATCCTGGCCGAGGCCGCGTTGATCGGGGTCTATTCGCGCTAGATCTTTACGCCGCCGGCGATCTTCCGGCCGACTTCGGTCAGCTTGCAGACCTGCCAGTTCGGTTTCAGCGGATTGTCGAACCACGGCTCCGCCCAGCCCTGGTCGATGCAGGCGCGCACCGTGCGCTCGTTCACCCGCTGGCCATCGGTGTCGAACAGCGGCAGCTTGCCGCCAGGCTGCTCCAGCCCTCGCCGCAGCCATGTCAGTTGCGCCGGGCTCGGCCGCGCCTGCCGGGCGGCGCGCCGCGTCGGCGACGCACCGGTATTGTCGACGGCGAGACGGGGCTTCGACTTCATGATGCGCGGCTCCTGCCCTGATGTCCGGTGGCCTGGTGTCCGGTGCCCTTGTGTCCGGGCGGCATGGTAGGATAGAAGCGAGCAATCGCCAAGGGGAGTCCGAATCCCGGACCGGATGGAACAGGAGACGAGCGCATGAGCATCCACGCCGCCCGATCCGGCCGTCCGACGATGGCGAATATCGGGCAGTTGTCGGCGCAAAACCCGATGCCGGCGCTGCTGTTGCCGGGAGAAGAACCGCATCAACTCGCGGCCGTCGAACGACCGGCCGCCGTGAATAATAAGGGGAAGGGCGATGTACAAGCTTTACTGGTGTCCCGAGACGGCATCCTCGGTGGTGATGGCGGCCCTGGAGGAAGCCGGCGCCGCCTATGAACTGCACCTGGTCGATACCCGCCAGAAGCAGCACAAGACGGCGGAATACCTGGCGATCAACCCCTGCGGCCTGGTGCCGGCGCTGGCCCTGCCGGACGGGCGGACGATCTTCGAATCGGCGGCCATGATCATGGAGATCTGCGATCGCCATCCGAAGGCGCATCTGGCGCCGTCGCCCGGCGACCCGGACCGTCCAGTCTTCTATCAGTGGATGCTGTATATGGCCGACACGCTGTATCCCGACTACAGGCGGTATTTCTATGCCGACCGGTATTCGACCGACCCGGCCGATGCGCCGCGCATCCGCGCCAAGGCGATGGAAGATCTGCTGACGGACTGGAAGGTGATCGACGATGCGCTGGCCGGGCGCGAGTGGCTGGTCGGTGGCCGTTTCGGTGGCGCCGACCTGTATCTGGAAACCATGGCCACCTGGTTCGAGCCGATGGAAGCGCTGTTCGCCCGTTACGGCAATATCGCCCGTGTCGCCGGCGCGGTGGCGGCGCGGCCGGCGGTGATCAAGGCGGCGGCCCGCCACCGGCGCTGAGTTTTCCTCAGTCGGCGGCCTTTGCGGCGCGGGTCAGCGCCTGATCGAGATCGGCGAGAATATCGTCGAGGCTCTCGAGTCCGATCGACAGCCGCACCACGTCCGGGCCGGCGCCGGCCGCGACCTGCTGCTCGTCGGTCAATTGCCGGTGCGTCGTCGAGGCGGGGTGCAGGATCAGCGACCGCGTATCGCCGATATTGGCCAGGTGGCTCAGCAGGTCCACCCCCTCGACCAGGGCGATGCCGGCCTTGTAACCGCCCTTCAGGCCGAAGGTGAAGACCGCGCCGGCGCCCTTTGGCAGGTATTTGACGGCACGCGCGTGATAGGGGCTGGATTTCAGCCCGGCATGCGACACCCAGGATACCGTCGGGTGTTTCTCGAGCCACTGCGCCACCGCCAGCGCGTTGGCGCAGTGGCGTTCCATGCGCAGCGGCAGGGTCTCGATGCCCAGCAGCGTCAGCCAGGCGTTGAACGGCGACTGGCTGGGCCCGAGGTCGCGCAGGCCCACCGCATGGCCGTAGATGGTGAAGGCCAGATCGCCGAAGGTCTCGGCGAAGGTCAGGCCGTGATATTCGGGGGCCGGGCGCGACAGGCTGGGGAACTTGTCGCCCTGCATCCAGTCGAAGCGGCCGGAATCGACCACCACGCCGCCCACCGCCGTGCCGTTGCCCGACAGGAACTTGGTGGTGGAGTGAATGACCAGGTCGGCGCCGTGTTCGATCGGCCGCCACAGCCATGGCGTCGCCAGCGTATTGTCGACGATCAACGGGACGCCCGCCGCATGCGCCACGGCGGCGATGGCGGCGACATCGACCACGACGCCGCCGGGATTGGCCAGACTCTCGATGAACACGGCCTTGGTGCGGGGGCCGATGGCGGCGCGGACGTTTTCGGCGTCGTCCGGGTCGACGAATTTGGCCTTCCATCCGAACTTCGCGATGGCATGGCCGAACTGGTTGATCGAGCCGCCGTAGAGTTTGTTCGAGGCGACGAAATCGTCGCCCGGCCCCATCAGCGGGAACAGCGCCAGAATCTGCGCCGCATGTCCGGAGGCGGTGGCCGTTGCGCCGCGTCCGCCCTCCAGCGTGGCGATACGCTCCTCCAGCACCGATACCGTGGGATTGGTCAGCCGCGAATAGATGAATCCAGGAACCTGCAGGTTGAACAGCGAGGCGGCGTGGTCGGCGTCGTCGAACACAAAGGATGTCGTCTGGTAGATTGGCGTCATGCGGGCGCCGGTCACCGGATCGGGCGAGGCCCCGGCGTGGATGGACAGGGTTTCGAAGCCTGGTTTCCGCTGGGTCATGGTGTCAGGTTCTCCGCCGTTTGCTGGAAATGACGCCGGACGCGATGCCGTTCCAGCCCAGTTCGCCATACAGTCTGGCGTATTCGATCTTGGGGCAGCGGTTCATGATCACGGTGAGGCCCGCGGCCTCGGCCTTCTCCGCCGCCTTGTCGTTGCGGATGCCGAGCTGCATCCACAATACCCGCGCGCCGATGGCGATGGCCTGATCGGCGATCGCCTCGCATTCCTCGGCCGGACGGAAGACATCGACCATGTCGACCGTCTCGCCGATCTCCGCCAGGCTCGCCACCGCGGGCTCGCCCAGGATGGTCTTGCCGGCCGCCGCCGGGTTCACCGGGATCACGCGAAAACCCTTCTGCTGCAGATACTTCATCGCGAAATAGCTGGGCCGGTTCCAGTTGGCGCTGGCCCCGACCATGGCGATGACGCGCACCTGGCGCAGGATCTGGCGGATATGGTCGTCGCCGTAGGAGTCGTGTTCCGTCACCGAATCGGGCCCCTTCGTTACTTGTGTTTCCACACCGGCTTGCGCTTGCCGATGAAGGCGTCGATGCCTTCGCCGGCGTCGTGGAACATCATGTTGCAGGCCATCTCGCGCGCTGCCAGTTCGTATGCGTCCTCGATGTCCATTTCGAGCTGCCTGTGGAACACCGCCTTGCCGGCGGCGATGGCGGCCCGCGACTTGGCCAGGATGGCGCCGGCCAGACGACCGACCGCCTCGTCCAGCTCTTCCGGCGGGACCGCGCTGTTGACCAGGCCCAGTTCGGCGGCGCGCGCGGCGGACACGAATTCGCCGGTAAACAGCATCTCGAAGGCCTGCTTGCGTCCGACATTGCGCGACAGGGCGACGCCGGGCGTCATGCAGAACAGCCCGACGCCGATGCCGGAGGTCGCAAAGCGCGCCTCGGTGGAGGCGACGGCCAGGTCGCAACTGGCCACCAGCTGACAGCCGGCCGCGGTGGCGATGCCGTGCACGCGGGCGATCACCGGCTGCGGGATGCGCTGGACGGTCATCATCATGCGCGAGCATTTCGCGAACAGCGCCTCGTAATAGTCCTGGCGCGGATTGGCCCGCATTTCCTTCAGATCGTGACCGGCGCAGAACGCCTTGCCGGCGGCGGCGATGACCACGACGCGGACGGAAGAATCGCCGGCGATCGATTCCAGGGCCTGCTGGAACTCGTCCAGCATCGCCTCTGACAGCGTATTGTACTGGGCCGGCCGGTTCAGCGTCAGGGTGCGGACGCCGTTCGCGTCGTGGCGCAGCAGAATGTTTTCACCGGGTTTCTTCTGGGGTGCGGCCATCTGCATTCCCTTCGCGTTGTGGTGTCGACCCGCCTGAGAGTCGTGCGCTTCGCATCCGGATGCAACAGATATTGGCATGGGCCGGCGGTTCCGCCATAACAGACGACATGAAAGCGGACGCCCCCCATATCACGGTCGCGGAATTCGACGCGCTGTGCCGCCGAGAGGCGAACTTTGTCGAACAATACGGCTTCGTGACCGAACGCATCGCCTGGGGCAGCGCACGGGCGCGGCTACCCTTCGACGAAGCACATATCCGCCCCGGCGGCACGATTTCCGGCCCGGCGATGATGGCGCTGGCGGATTTCACCATGTATGCGCTGGTCCTCGGGATGATCGGCCCGGTCAAGCTGGCGGTCACTACCAGCCTGAACATAAACTTCCTGCGCAAGCCCGGGCCGGCCGACGTGATTGCCGAGGCCCGCATCCTGAAGCTGGGCAAGCGTCTGGCGGTGGGCGAGGTGACGTTGCTCGGCGCCGGCGAGGACGACCCCGTGGCCCACGTCACCGCCACCTATTCAATCCCGCCGCCGGAATACCGCGAGTAGAGCGGGTCGCAGAGGCGGTATTATAATACCGTAACCCTAAAGCGTTGTTTATCCGCCACTTTTTCCGCATCTTTTTCGTTGACAGCATTCGGGCGCTCTACTACAAAGCGGTCCCAGCCGGGCGGGGCCGAATTTGGCCTGCCCACGAGTTTTCCCGACATGGTTCCGGCACGCCCGGAGTTGAGAGGCAATCCCATGCTGAAGAGCATGAAAACCTATACGATGAAGCCCGCCGACGTTGAGAAGAAGTGGCATATCGTCGATGCCGAGGGCCTGGTTCTGGGCCGCATGGCGACGATTGTCGCCAATATTCTCCGCGGCAAGCACAAGCCCGGCTTTACGCCGCATGTCGATTGCGGTGACAACGTCATCGTCATCAATGCCAGGAAGGTTGCGCTGACCGGCAAGAAGATGACCGACAGGAAATTCTACTGGCACACCGGATTTCCGGGCGGGATCAAGGAGCGCACGATGGAGAACATCCTCGGCGGCGCCCATCCCGAGCGGGTGGTCATCAAGGCGGTGGAGCGCATGATTACGCGCGGTCCGCTGGGTCGCCGGCAGATGAAGAACCTGCGGGTTTACGGGGGTGCGGAGCATCCGCACGAGGCACAGCAGCCGGTGGCGTTGGATATCGCCGCGATGAACCGCAAGAACACGAGGAACGCGTAACATGGCCGACGTCAACGAAAGCAAGACCGTCAGCAGCCTGGCGGATCTGGGCGCGGCGACCGGCGCCGCCGAGCCGGCGGCCATGCGCGAGCCGAAGATCGATGCGCAGGGCCGCGCCTATGCGACCGGCAAGCGTAAGAACGCGGTTGCCCGCGTCTGGATCAAGCCGGGCC
This sequence comes from Rhodospirillales bacterium, assembly GCA_024644185.1. Classification (GTDB taxonomy): domain Bacteria; phylum Pseudomonadota; class Alphaproteobacteria; order UBA8366; family JADFVY01; genus JAHELM01. The sequence continues at coordinate 6,049 of JAHELM010000172.1, forward strand.
GCGGCAAGGTAACCG
>JAHELM010000173.1 GCA_024644185.1 Rhodospirillales bacterium
ATCTCCAAAACGCGGGCAAAAATCAAGGCCCGGTGTATAGAGGCTCATGCCGGCCAAGTCAATTGCGCGCGCGCATGAAATGCACGCTTCCGGCACTCTCACGGCATGGTGACTGGCGCAAGCCGCCGAAGATCGCTATCTAGGGCTTGCATGCTCATGTCAAAGGATCGTTTCGTGACACCTCAGGATACCGAAACCGTGGGTTCGCCCAGCCTGACCCGACGGTTGGTTCCCATCGGCATCATCCTGTGCGGCATCGCACTTTTCTTTGCCCTGGGCCTGAACAGATACATCACCTTGGAAAATCTGCGCGAAAATCGCCTGATGTTGCTCGATCTGGTCGCGCGCAACAGCAACATGGCGGCGGTGCTGTTCTTCGCGGTCTATGCCTGCATCGCCGCATTTTCGCTGCCTGGGGCCGCGGTGACGTCGATCACCGGCGGGTTCCTGTTCGGGCTGTGGCTTGGAGCCGCCCTCAACGTGGTCAGCGCCACCTTCGGCGCGACGCTGCTGTTTCTCGCCGCGCGCACCTCCCTTGCCGACCTGCTTCGCCAGCGGGCCGGCCCCTGGATGGTTCGCTTCGAGCGAGGCTTCCAGGAGAACGCGATCAGCAATCTGCTGGCGTTGCGCCTGATGCCGGGGATTCCATTCTTCATCGTCAATCTGGTGCCGGCCTTTCTCGGGGTGTCCCTGCGAGTCTTCGCGCTGACAACGTTCTTCGGCATCATCCCCGCCGCATTCGTGTACACGGCCATTGGGTCCGGACTGTCTGGAATCCTTGAGGGCGGCGGCGATCTGACTCTCGATCGACTGCTGACCCCCGATATCAGCATCGCGCTGGGCGGGCTCGCCGTCCTGGCCCTGTTGCCGGTGGCATATCGGCTCTGGCGGCGGCATTCGAAGAAAACTTCTTGATTCCGGCGCGGCGCCGGCCAAATCCTGTCTGGCGAGGCGCCATGCCGGCGCCCGCCGCGAAACCTGACATTGGCGGCCGATGCACAGCCTGTCCGCGCGCCTTCTGGTTCTGACCGCATTCTTCGTCATGCTGGCCGAGGTGCTGATCTTCGTGCCGTCGGTGGCCCGCTTCCGCGCCGACTGGCTGGGCGCGCGGATCGAAGCCGCCAGCCTGGCCATGCGAGCGCTCGACGCGGCACCCGACCGGGCGGTCGGCGACATGCTGAAAAGCGATCTCCTGATGCAGGTCGGCGTACACGCCGTGCTGGTGAATCGCGGCGGGGCCCGCCTGGTATTGAGCGGCGTCGCGCCGCCCCCGGTCGATGCCAGCTTCGATCTCGCCGGACAGGGCCCCTGGGCGCTGATCGGCGACGCCATCGTCACGCTGTTCGCCCCCGGCAACCGGGTGATCCGCGTGCTGGCACCGGCGCCGGGCGACGCCACCACCGGGATCGAGCTGGTGCTGGACGAGGCGCCGTTGCGCGCCGACATGGTCGCCTTCGGCAGCCGTATCCTGACGCTCTCGATCGTCATCTCGCTGGTAACCGCGACGCTGGTCTACCTGTCGCTGCACTGGCTGCTGGTGCGGCCGCTGCGACGGCTTACCGGCAGCATGACGGCGTTCAGCGAGAACCCCGAGGATGTGCGGCGGATCGTCGTGCCATCGGGGCGGCGCGACGAGATCGGCCTGGCCGAACGCCAGCTTGCCGCCATGCAGCGCGGCCTGCGCGCGGCTTTGGCCCAGCGCGAACATCTGGCGGCGCTGGGCACGGCGGTGGCCAAGGTGAATCACGATCTGCGCGGTATTCTGTCTTCGGCGCTGCTGGTTTCGGACCGGCTGGAATCCAGCGACGATCGGGAAGTCCGCCATCTGGCGCCGACGCTGATTTCGGCGATCGAGCGCGCCGCGGCGCTGTGTGGCCGCACGCTCGATTATGTCGGGCGGGACCAGCCGGAAACCCGGATGGCCCGCTTTGCGCTGGGCCCGCTGGTGCATGAATTGCAGGCCGGTTTCCCGGCCGGGACGATCGACAACCGGGTTATCGACGGCTTCGCCATCGTCGCCGATCGCGACCAGATCTATCGCGTTCTGCGCAATCTGGCGGGAAATGCGGTCGAGGCCGGCGCCGCCAGGGTTTCCGTGATCGCCAGCATGCAGCCCGACGGCACCGCGATCGATATCGCCGATGACGGGCCGGGTCTGCCGCCGCGGGCGCGGGAAAAACTGTTCCTGCCCTTCGAGGGTTCGGCGCGGGCCGGCGGCACCGGTCTGGGTCTGGCGATCGCCCGCGAAATCGCCCGGGCGCATGGCGGCGACCTGGTGCTGTTGCAGAGCGATGCCGCGGGCACCGTGTTCCGGCTGCGCCTGCCGGCCGGGCCGGTCAGTCGAGCTGCAGCACCAGCGCCTTGAGATAGGCCGATTCGGGCAGCCAGGGGTCCAGCGGGTGATCGGGCGCCGCGCCGGCCCGGCGCAGAATGCGGCCGCCACGCCGCGCATCGGCCAGCCCGCGCTGCAACTGCTCCTCGAACATTTCCGGCGTCACATTATGCGAGCACGAGGCGACGCAGAGATAGCCGCCCGGCGTCACCAGCTTCGCGGCCATGCGAATCATCTTGCGATAGCCCTTGATGCCGACGCCCAGATCCTTCTTCGATTTGACGAAGGCCGGCGGGTCCGCCACCACCACATCGAACCGTTCCCCCGCCGATGCCAGCCGTTCCATTTCCGCAAAGGCCTCGGCACGGACGAAGCTGCAGCGCGCCGCGACATCGTTCAGCGCCGCCGATCGTTCGGCCAGCGCCAACGCCGGCGCCGATCGGTCGACCACGACCACCGACCGCGCGCCGGCCACCGCCGCCGGCAGGGCGAAACCGCCGGTATGGCTGTAAAGGTCCAGCATGCGGGCACCGCGCGCCAGTTGGGCGACGAAGTGCCGGTTGTCGCGCTGATCGTAGAACCATCCGGTCTTCTGGCCGCCGGCCAGATCGGCAACGAATCGCACCCCGTACTCGACGAGTTCCACCGGCCGGTCGGCGTCGCCGCGCAATACCGTGACCTCCTGCTTCAGGCCCTCCAGCAGGCGCGCCGTGCTGTCGTTCCGCAGCACCATGACGGACGGTGCCAGCACGGCGTCGATCGCCTCGAGCAGCAACGGGCGCAACACCTCGACCAGGGCGGCGTTCATCTGGATCGACAGAGCATCGCCATAGCGGTCGATCACCAGTCCCGGCAGCCCGTCGGCCTCGGCATGGATCAGGCGGTAATGCGGTGTATCGAACAGGGTGTCGCGCAGCGCCACGGCGCGCCGCAGACGGGCCGTCATCCATGCCGCGTCGATCGCCGCGCGGGCATTGCGGTCGATCATCCGCGCGACGATCAGCGCATGCGGATTGAACCCGGCAATGCCGACCGCCTCGCCGGCATCCGTCATCAGGCGCACCAGACTGCCCGGCGGCAGGGCCCTGGCCTCGGCGGTCATGGCGATTTCGTTGGCGAAGACCCAGGGATGCCCGCCGAGAACGCGGCGCTGATGGCGGGGCAACAGGGCGATGGCGGGAAGCTGGCCGGAGTTTGTCATGGCGGGGACAGTTATTCCCGCGCGACACCGCGCGCAACAGGAATCGCGCGCCAGCCGGCGCAACAGGAATCGCGCGCCAGCCGGCGCGTCGGGACGCGATCCGTCGTTCTATTCGGATTCGAGCTTGCGGCAGAGCGCCACCGATTCGACGCGATAGCCCGCGCCCTTGAAGCGGCTGAGTACGCCTTCGGCGGGCCGCGGCCCCGCGGGGCGCATGCTTTCCGGCAGGTCGACATGCACCGCGTTGCAGCCGCTGTCGCGGGCAACCGCATGCATCGAGTCCATCAGACCGTCGACAATCCCCTCGGAATCGTAAAGATTGGCGGCGAACAGGTTGCTGACCTTCAGGACGCGGCCATGATGAATATCCGTCTCGATCTCGTGGCAATAGATGCCGTAGATGTACCCATTGCCGTTCTGCGCCGACATGACGCCATGCCCGGCGGCAGGCGACGGCTGGGGGGCGCACAGCGAGCGGGCATAGGACATCCACTGGTCCAGCGTCAGATGCGGTACCGCCGTCTGGACAAGCGGATAGGCCTGCATGACCTGCCCTTCACCCAACGGTTTCACCACATATCTCTTGCTCATTTCGCTCACTTATCGCCACTGCCCCGGGCGTCTGTCGGCGGCTCCGGAACGATGCCGGACGGTTGAACCAACATCATCCATATATGACTTATGGTCTTTGACCTAGATCAATGTGCGGGGTGCGGACTTGCCCCAACTTGCGGCCGGTTTTGGGGCCGGTGCGACGGAACGTCGCCACCGCGCGTCCATGCATGGCGGATGTGTGGTTTTCGTTCGGGATGATATATATAGAGTTTCGAATGAAACGGATGTTGCGTCGCGAGACAGCGCGGCGCGCGTGACTGGGAGATCGAAAGAATGGCGACAGCAGTGGCAGTCGACGATTTCGGCGCGATGGCCGGCTACAACGAGGATGTTGTGCGCCGCGCGACCATCGCGACCGTATTCTGGGGCGTGATCGGGTTCACGGTCGGGGTGGTGATCGCCCTGCAACTGGCCTTCCCGGCGCTGAACATGGGTCTGGAATGGACCACCTTCGGCCGGCTTCGGCCGCTGCACACCTCGGCGGTTATTTTCGCTTTCGGCGGCAACGCGCTGATCGCGACGTCGCTCTACATCGTGCAGCGAACCTGCCGGGCGCCGCTGTTCGGCGGTCCCGTTCTGGCGAATTTCGTGTTCTGGGGCTACCAGATCTTTATCGTGATGGCGGCGCTGGGATACGTTCTGGGCATCACCCAGGGCAAGGAATACGCCGAGCCGGAATGGTATGTCGATCTGTGGCTGACCGTGGTCTGGGTCGCCTATCTGCTGGTCTTCCTGGGGACGGTCCTGACCCGCAAGGAGCCGCATATCTACGTCGCCAACTGGTTCTTCCTGGCCTTCATCGTCACGGTGGCGGTGCTGCACCTGGTGAACAACGCGGCCGTCCCGGTCTCGTTCACCGGCGCCAAGAGCTATACCGTCTGGTCGGGGGTGCAGGATGCGCTGACCCAGTGGTGGTACGGCCATAACGCGGTCGGGTTCTTCCTGACCGCCGGTTTTCTGGGCATCATGTATTATTTCGTGCCCAAACAGGTCGGCCGGCCGGTCTATTCCTACCGGTTGTCGATCGTGCATTTCTGGTCGTTGATCTTCCTCTACATCTGGGCCGGCCCCCACCATCTGCACTACACCGCCCTGCCCGACTGGGCACAGACGCTGGGCATGACCTTCTCGGTGATGCTGTGGATGCCGTCCTGGGGCGGCATGATCAACGGGTTGATGACCCTGTCGGGCGCCTGGCACAAGCTGCGCACCGACCCGGTCCTCAAGCTGCTGGTGACCTCGATCGCCTTCTACGGCATGAGCACCTTCGAGGGACCGGTGATGTCGATCAAGGCGGTCAACGGCCTGTCGCATTACACCGACTGGACGATCGGCCATGTGCATTCCGGCGCGCTGGGCTGGGTTGCCTTCGTCACCTTCGGCGCGGTGTATTTCCTGGTGCCCAGGCTGTGGAAGCGCGAGCGCCTGTACAGCATCCGCCTGGTGAATACGCATTTCTGGATCGCCACCATCGGCATCGTCTTCTACATCACCGCGATGTGGGTTTCGGGGATCATGCAGGGCCTGATGTGGCGGGCCTACGACGCGATGGGCTTCCTGGAATACTCCTTCGTCGAGACGGTCGAGGCGATGCATCCCTACTACCTGATCCGGGCCGCGGGCGGCGTTCTGTTCCTGATCGGCGCTTTGATCATGGTCTACAATGTATGGCGCACCGTGCGCGGCGATGTCCGCGACGAGAAGCCCTACGGCATGCTGGCTTGAGGCGGGGAGAACCAGGAAAATGTTCATAAAACATTCGGCGATCGAGAAGAACGTCATCCTCATGCTGGTGCTGATCGTGCTCACGATTTCTATCGGCGGGCTGGTCGAGATCGTGCCGCTCTACACCATCGAGAACACGATCGAGCGGGTCGACGG
>JAHELM010000174.1 GCA_024644185.1 Rhodospirillales bacterium
CGGATAATTGATCGAAGCCGCCAGCATGGCGGCGGCCGAGGCCTCGCTGGAGCAGGCCTCCACATGCACGCCCAGTTCGGCCATGAAGTCCCTGGCCGAGACCATGACGTCCAGCAGGTGCGAGACCGGGGCCCCCTGATAGCCGCCCACATAGGTCACGCCGGATTGCAGCAGGGCCTTGGTGACGGCCAGAATGCCCTCACCCTGGAACAGCTCGCCTTCGCCCAGCTTCAGCTGTTCGATTTCGGCGGTAAAGGCGCGCTCCATGCCCGCGGACTCCCTAATCGATCCCGGCGAAGCGCCGCTTGATCTCGGCCGGCACGGGCAGGGCCCTGATGCCGCCCGGCCGCGTATCGTCCTTCGCTACCCAGGCGCGGATCTCGCGGCCCTCCACGCACAGCGTGTCGTCACGGTAGATCTCATGATTGACGACAAAGGACTTGTTGCGCCATTCGGCGATCTGGCTGGTCACCATGAGGGTGTCGCCGAAGCGCGACGGGGCGCGGAAGGTCGCCTGCGCATCCAGCAAGGGCACGCCGAGGATATTGTAGTCCTTGATCAGCCTGGCAAACGGCAACCCGACGGCATCGAACAGTTTGTGCGCGCCGAAATTGAACCAGCGGAAGTAGTTCGGGTAATAGACGATTTCGGCGGGGTCGCAATCGCCCCATTCGATCTCGATCCGGATAGTGTTGCGCACGGGTTGTCCAGCCTCCCCCAAGTGTTTCGGTCCGTTACTGGCGCTACTTCAGCAGGTGCGGCAGCGTCAGCGTCAGTGCGGGGAACAATAGCAGCAGCAGTACGCGGATCACATCCGAGGCGAGGAAGGGCATCACCCCGGCAAAGGTCTCGCGCATCCGCACCTTCGGCGCCATGGAGTTGATGACGAAGACGTTCAGCCCGACGGGGGGCGTGATCAGGCCCACCTCGACGACGATCAGCACGATGATGCCGAACCACATCTTCAGATCGTCCTCAGGCATCCCGAAATCCAGCACCGCCACGATCGGCCAGAACACCGGGATGGTCAGCAGGATCATCGACAGGCTGTCCATCACGCAGCCAAGGGCAAGATACAGAACCAGGATCACCATCAGGACGGTGACCGGCGCAAAGCCGCTGCCGCCGATCATTTCGGCCAGATCCATCGGCATTCGCGACAGGCCGAGGAAGGCGTTGAAGAAATCGGCGCCCAGCAGGATCATGAAGATCATCGCGCTGGAGACCGCGGCGCCCTTGATGCAGTCGATGAAGCCGTCCAGACGCATGCCGCCCCGCCAGACCGCGATGATGGCGATGCCGAAGGCGCCGACGGCCGCGCCCTCCGTGGGGGTGAAGACGCCGAAATAGATGCCGCCGATAACGAGGGTGAAGATCAGCAACACCGGCCAGGTCTCTATCACCGCCCGCCAGCGCTGAGCCGAACCGGCCCGCGGGCCGACCGGGCCGGAAGCCGGGCTGATCCGCACGTAGATAGCGATGGTCAGCATATACCCGGCGGCCGCCAGGATGCCCGGGATCAGCGCCGCCTGGAACATGGTGACGATATTCGCCTCGACCGAGATGGCATAGATCACCAGCACCACCGAGGGCGGGATCAGGATGCCCAGCGTACCGCCGGCGGCCAGCGCGCCGGTCGCCAGCGCGCCGGAATACCTGTAGCGCTCCAACTCGGGCAGGGCGACCTGACCCATGGTGGCGGCGGTGGCCAGCGAGGAACCGCAGATTGCGCCAAAGCCGGCGCAGCCGCCGATCGCCGCCATGGCGACGCCGCCCTTGCGATGGCCGAGGAAGGTGTTGGCCGCATCGAACAGGGCACGGCTCAGTCCGGCGCGGCTGGCGAACTGGCCCATCAACAGGAACATCGGGATGACCGAGAGGTCGTAGTTGTAAAACGCGTAATAGGACGACGTCTTGGCGTAGCTCAGCAATGGCATCCATCCGGCCAGCGAGATGTAGCCGGCGATACCGACCGCCATCATGGCGACGGCGACGGGTATGCGAACCACCAGCATCGCCAGCAGGATCGAGATGGCTGTGACGGCGATGGCAAAACTGCTCATCGGACACAGTCCCGCAGGTCGCGCAGCGCCGTATGGATCGCATTGAGGCTCAGCAGCGCCAGGGATAGCGCGGCGAAGGGAAAGGCCGGCCAGATCGGTATGCCCAGGATGTAGGTGACCTCATTGTAATGGAACATGTCGATCCCGCCGAGCGCCGCCCGCCAGGCCAGCATACCCGCAATCGAAGACAGGATCAGGCCGGCCATGGCATCGCAGAATATCTGCACGCGCCGCGGCGCCCAGGACAGGAAGATATCGACGATCACATTGCCCCGCATCAGATGGCAATAGGGCAGGAACAGGAACACCGCGACGGCATTTCCCACCTGCATCAGCTCGAAATCCCCTGGGACCGGCGCGGCAAAAAATTTCCGTCCGATGACGCTGACCACGGTCATGATGGCCAGCGACGCCATCAGCAGGCCGCCCGCAACCGCCAGCAGAAACGAGCAGTAAAGAAGCGCGCGGCCAACCGGACCGGTCGGCCGCGCGCTGTCGCTTTGAGTCTCGGCCATTGCCCTCTCTTATGCGAGTGGGTCTGCCGGTTCGACCTTCTGGCCGGTCACTGGCGGTACTTCTTGATCAGGGCGCGGGCCTCGTCGACCAGCGCCTGGCCGTCAATACCCTTATCCTTGAGGTCGGCGACCCAGCGATCGATGACCGGCTGTTCGGTCATCGCCCGCAATTTGGCGGTTTCGGCGGCCGACATGACGATGATCTCGCCGTTTTCCCTGGACTTCGCTTCGCCCGGAGTTTCCGCGTCGGCCCAGACCTGGCCCAGCCAGCCGGCGATCTTCATGCCGGAATTGTCGTCGATCACCTTTTTCAGATCGGCCGGCAGGGCCTCGTATTTCGCCTTGTTCATGGCGATCATGAACACCGACGTGTTCGGGCGGGTCGCGTTCGGGTCGTCGAGCACGGTGTGGTACTTGACCAGCTCGTAGACCTTCAGCGGTACCGCCACCTCATAGGGGATCAGCACCGCGTCGACCACGCCCTTGGACAGCATTTCCGGGATCTTCGGCACCGGCGCGCCGATCGGCACCGCGCCCATGGCTTCGATCATCCAGCCGCCGAGCCGCGTCGGGGTGCGGATCTTCATGTCCTTGAGGTCTGCCACCGTGCGGATCGGCTCTCTCGAATGGAAGACCTGACCCTGATGCACGAAAAGCGCGATCAGGTGGTAGTCGTTGTATTCGTCGCCGTGCCGGGTGGCGAACTCGGCCAGCGCCTTGTTGGTGCTGGTGGTATCGTGATGCATGAAGGGCAGTTCAAAGACCTCGGTCTTGACGAAGCGGCCGGGGGTATAGCCCGGCAGCGTCCAGATGATGTCGACGACGCCGTCGCGCACCTGATCCACAAGCTGCGGCGGGGCGCCGCCCAGTTGCATCGACGGATAGATGTCGATCTTGATGCGGCCGCCGGACTCCGCCATCACCTTGTCCGCCCAGGGCACCAGCATGTGGACATGCGCTTCCGATACCGGCGGCAGCATGTGATGCAGCTTGAATGTAACTTCTTGCGCCGCCGCCTGTCCGGCAACCAGCGCCATTCCCAGCGCCCCGACCGCGGCCGGCAGCAAGCCTGTCTTGAAAGTCATGGGTTTCCTCCCTCTAGGACATTTGTGTTATTTGACGTTGGAACAAACCTAATCATCTTGTTCGCCGCAAATCAATTCATGTTATGCGCGGCCACGGCCGGCCGTCTCGCCGACCGCGGCATGATCGCCAGCTCGGGACGCGAATGCTGGGCGGCGCGCATCGCCACTCGAAACGCCGACGGCGAGAGTTTCGCGTTCCTGGTGAAAAACCGCGTGAAATATCCGGGGTCGGAAAATCCCAGCACGTTGGAGACTTCCTTGACGCTCATCGAGGTGTAGATCAACTGGCGGCGGGCCTCGAGCAGCACCCGGTCATGGACGATTTCCAGCGCAGATTTGCCCAGCAATCCCCGGCAGACACGGTTCAGATGCGTCGGTGTGATGCCGAGATCCGCGGCATAGGCGGCGACCGGCGCATGCTCGCGGAAGCGCCGCTCGACCAGATCGCGAAAGCGGTGGGCCTGTTCCAGCCGTTTGTCGGCGACGCTGAGGCGCCGCCGGGTTTCCGAAACAACGGCCCGCGCAAGCTGGATGAAGACGAGGCCGAGGCAGGATTGCAAGGCGCACAGCCGGCCGGCCTCCTGGCAGAAAAACTCGTCGGCGATGCGCTGGAACAGCCGGGCGATCTCGGCGAAGTCCACCGAACCGCCTTCTTCCGGTGTGACGATCGCCGGCGCGGCCAGATCCGACAGCAATCCGGGCGCGATGGCGAGGATCGCCTGCATGGCGCGGTCGTCGATGGTCACCACCCAGCCCTCGATGTCGCGCTGGAATTCGAACCCGTGGACGACCATCGGCGGGATCACGATCAGCCCGGGAACCGGCAGGTCGACCGGCGTGCCCTCCAGCAGCATGCGCCCGCCGCCCGCTCCGATGTGGAAGAGCTGGTACAGCGTATCGTGCCGGTGCGGGCGAATGTTCCAATCGTGAATGACGCTGCGCTGCGAGATCGACTCACAATGAACGAACTCGACATCGGCCTGCGTGGAATCTTCGCCGTATAACCGGTAATTCGGTATTGTTTTTCCGGTCATGCATTCTCTCTCATACCCGCCTTTGCGCATACGCAGAAGCGTTTTACGTGTCAATGCCAGCCATGCGCGATGTTCCGAATGTGCAAGAGTTTATCGATTCTGTCTATTCCCGACCCTGGGAACGGGGCTTAAGGAAAGGGTCGCGGGTCAATACCGAATCGTAAACAAGGGCGGATCGTTCATGCGCACACAGGTCGGCATTGTCGGCGCCGGGCCGTCCGGCCTCTTGCTGTCGCATCTGCTGCATCGGCGGGGGATCGAATCCGTCATCGTCGAGAACCGCAGCCGCGACTATATCGAGGCGAGAATTCGTGCCGGGGTCATGGAAGACTGGGTGGCCCAGCTGCTGCGCGATATCGGCGTCGGCGCGCGAATGGACCGCGAGGGGCTGGTGCATGAGGGACTGGAGATCAGCTTTGCCGGCAAGCGCCATCGCATCGATCTGAAAGCGCTGACCGGCGGCAAGACGATCATGGTCTATGGCCAGCAGGAGGTGGTGAAGGATCTGGTTGCTGCCCGGCTGGCCGACGGTACCCCGATCCATTTCGAGGCCACCGACGTCGCCATCGCCGATATCGACAGCGACCGGCCGAAGATCGCTTTCACCGACGGCGCGGGTCGGAAGCAGGAAATTTCCTGCGACTTCGTCGGCGGCTGCGACGGATTTCACGGGATCTGCCGGCCGGCGATCCCGGCCGACCGCCTGAAACTGTTCGAGCGCGTCTACCCCTATGCGTGGCTGGGCGTCCTGGCGAAGGCGGTGCCATCGTCCGACGAGCTGATCTACTCCAACCATCCGAACGGCTTCGCGCTGCACAGCATGCGTTCGCCGGAACTGACCCGCCTTTACCTCCAGGTCGATCCCGACGACGATATCGCCGCCTGGCCGGATAGCCGGATCTGGGAGGAATTGCAGGTGCGGCTGACCCAGGACGGCGGCTGGCGGCTGAACGAAGGGCCGGTGCTGCAGAAGGGCATCACCCCGATGCGGAGCTTCGTCTGCGAGACAATGCGCCATGGAAGGCTGTTCCTGGCCGGCGATTCAGCGCATATCGTACCGCCCACCGGGGCCAAGGGGATGAATCTGGCGGCCGCCGACATCAAGGTGCTGGCCGAGGCCATCGCGGATTTTTACGAGACCGGCGGCATGGGGCTGCTGGATGGCTATGCCGCCACCTGTCTGCGCCGCGTCTGGAAGGCCGAGCGGTTTTCGTGGTGGATGACCTCCATGCTGCATCGGTCGCCGGTTGACGACGCCTTCGGCCAGCGCATACAGCAGGCCGAACTGGATTTCGTGACGAGTTCGCAGGCGGGGGCGCGGGCGCTGGCG
>JAHELM010000175.1 GCA_024644185.1 Rhodospirillales bacterium
AGATAGTCGCTGGCCGCGGCACCGGCTTCCTCGGGGTCGCGCAGTCCCTGCTGCGCCACCCAGACGGTGGCCTGCTGCAATCGTCCCACCGCCTTGGCGAAGGGCAGGACGAAGTCCTGCTGCGCCGGGTCTTCCATATTGGCCTCGACGAATTCCATCGCCGGGTGGAAGAAGCGCCGCAGCAGCCGGCCGGTGTTCTGGCCCATCTTTCGGCCGACCAGATCGAGCGCCTGGATACCGTTGGCGCCCTCGTAGAGCTGGGCGATCCGGGCATCGCGCACGATCTGCTCCATGCCCCATTCCCGGATATAGCCGTGACCGCCGAACACCTGCACCCCGAGGTTCGCGCATTCCGACCCCATGTCGGTGAAGAACGCCTTCACCACCGGCGTCATCAGCGACACCAGGTCGTCCGCCGCCTGACGGGCCTCGGCATCGGGGTGTTTCGCCGCAATATCCAGATTGATCGCCACCCAGGCGGCAAGCGCGCGGGCGCCCTCGATCTGCGATCGCATGGTCAGCAGCATCCGGCGCACGTCGGGATGCACGATGATCGGATCGGCCGGCTTGTCGGGCATCGCGGTGCCGGCAAGAGACCGGCCCTGCAGGCGCTCACGCGCATAGGCGACGGCGCTCTGATACGCGGTTTCGGCAAGACCCAGACCCTGCATGCCTACCGCCAGCCGGGCATCGTTCATCATCGTGAACATCACTCGCATGCCCTTGTGTGGCGGGCCGACGAGATAGCCTTCAGCATCCTCGAAATTCATCACGCAGGTGGGCGATCCCTTGATGCCCATCTTGTGTTCGACACCGCCGCAGGCAACGCCGTTGCGCTTTCCCGGCGCCCCATCGGGACCAGGCAGGAATTTCGGCACCAGAAACAGGCTGATGCCGCGGATACCGCTCGGCGCGTCGGGCAGCCGGGCCAGCACCAGATGTACGATATTCGCGGTCGCATCCTGCTCGCCGCAGGAAATGAAGATCTTCGTCCCGGTGATCCGGTACGCGCCGTCGGCGGCCGGCTCGGCCCTGGTCCGCATCAGCCCCAGATCGGTGCCGCAATGCGGCTCGGTCAGGCACATGGTGCCGCTCCACTCGCCGGATACCATCTTCGGCAGCCAGGCTTGCTTCTGTTCGTCGGTTCCCCAGCGGTCCAGCAGCCGCCAGGCACCCTCGGTCAGGCCGGGCAGAATGGCGAGCGATACATTGGTCGAGCACGCCATCTCCTTGACCATCGCGCCCACTGCCGAGGGCAAACCCTGCCCGCCCCATTTCGGGTCGGCGGCCAGCGAACCCCAGCCGCCGGCGGCAAATGCGCGATAGGCATCCACGAACCCGTCCGGCAGCCGCACCACGCCATTTTCGAAGGTGACGCCCTGCTCGTCGCCGCCGCGGTTCAATGGCAGCAGCACTTCCTCCGCCAGCTTTCCCGCCTCCGCGAGCACGGCGTCCACCAGATCCGGCGTCGCCTCGTCGTAGCCCGGCAGGTTGGTCAGAGATGCAGCGTCGAACACCTCGTTCAGCACGAAACGCATGTCGTCCAGCGGTGCCTTGTATACGGTCATGGCTAGTTCCTCAGCGGCTTGCCGGTGTCCAGCATGTGTTCCACCCGGGCCAGCGTGCCGGGATGCCGGATCAGCTTCATGAACGCCTTGCGCTCAAGCGCGTAGAGCGCATCCTCGCCAGTTTCGTCGACGATGTCGGTGTCGCCGCCGGTCAGGACCTGCTTCAGTTCTTCGACGACCACGCGGTCATGCGGCGTCAGCATGCCGCGCAGTTCGAAATCGCGCACCGCCATCTCGATCGCCGCGCGGCCAGTGGCCCCGGGCAGCCGCAATTTCACTTCTTGCGGCGGCTTGTAATCGTCCGCCAGCGCCAGCACCCTGGCCTTGGCCTCGGCCAGCAGCCGGTCGCGATTCATGACGATGCCATCGGTCTTGCGCAGAAACATCAGTTCCTGCGCCTCCACCGCCGATTTCGCCACCTGCGCCGTGCCGATCGTCTGGAAGGCCTTGGCCACCGCCGCCATCGGCCCATGCGGCGCGCCGGGGGCCGTCGTCCAGCGGGTCAGCAGTTCCTTGCAGCCGCCCCAGCCCGGCACCACGCCGACCCCGACCTCCACCAGGCCGATATAGCTTTCCGCATGCGCCTGAACCGCGTCGCAATGCAGCAGGATCTCGCAGCCGCCGCCCAGCGCCAGACCGGACGGCGCGCCGACCACCGGGAAGGGCGCATATTTCAGCGCCCTGTAGACACGCTGGCCGGACGCCACCAGTTCCTCGATCATCGGCCACAGCGCGACATTGGCGGCGAACAGCGCCAGCCCGATATTGGCCCCGGCGGAAAAATTGCTGCCCTCGTTGTAGATCACCAGCCCCTTGTGCGCTTTCGGCACAATGCGCACCGCATCCTCGACCATCTTCAGCGAGTCCTGGTCGAGCGCGTTCATTTTCGTGTGGAATTCCAGGCACAGGACGCCGTCGCCGATGTCCCAGAGGCTGGCCGAGCCATTGCGCCTGACCGGTTGCCCCGCGCGCTTGATGTCTTCCAGCAGCAGCACGCCTTCGCGCCGCTTCAGATCGGCGTAGTCGCCGCCGACGCCCAGATATTGCAGCCTGCCATCCTGGACCCGGTAGAACCCGCCCTTCTCCGCCGCCATGGCCAGCAGGGGCGGCACTTCGCGGCCGTCCTGTTGCAGCCGGGCGACGATCCACGCCACCCCGATCCGGTCGGCCAGTTCGAAGAGACCCTGTTTCCAGGCATAGCCCAGCCGCATCGCCTCGTCCGCGGCGGCGATATCGTCGGCGATCTCCGGGATCAGCGATGCCGCATAGACGAGCAATTGCGACATCACCCGCCAGGCATAGGTGCCGGTCTTGTCGGGATATTCCATCAGCTTGCGCGGATCCTTGCCGGCGGCGCCGATGCTGTCCAGTTTCGGCCGGAGGGCGGGCGCATAGTCACCGCGGCCGAGATCCAGAACTTCCTTCTCGCGCTTCTCGTTCAGCCGATAGAATCCACCCTTGCCCTTGCGCCCGGTATAACCGTCGGCGATCATCCGGTCGAACAGCGCCGCTTCGTGGGAAATCGCGTGATAGGCGTCGGTCTTCGGCAGCGCCGCCGCCATTTCGCGCGCCACGTGGCGGCTGAGGTCGAGGCCCACCAGATCGAGCAAGCCGAACACGCCGGTCTTGGGAATTCCCATCGGACGGCCCATGACAGCATCGGCCTCTTCCACGCCAAGCCCGTTGGCGATCGCCTCGGCGACCGCGCATTCGATCCAGAACACGCCGAGACGGTTGGCGATAAAGCCCGGCGTATCCTTTGCCACCACCACGCCCTTGCCCAGCCGCCGGTCGGCGAAGTCGGCAAGAGCCGCGACTGCCTCCGGCCTCGTCTCCGGCCCGGCGACGATTTCCAGCAGGCGCATGTAGCGCGGCGGATTGAAGAAATGGGTGATCAGGAAATCGCGGGCAAAGCCCCGCGGCATCCCCTTGGTCAGCACCGCAAGAGGCAGCGTCGAGGTGTTGGACGACACCACCGATCCCTTGCCGCGCACCTTGTCGATGCGCGCGTAGAGATCGTGCTTGATCTTCGGATCTTCCAGCACCGCCTCGACGATCCAGTCGCACTCCGCCAGCTTGTCGAGGTCGTCCTCGATATTGCCTGGCGTCACCAGGCGGGCATTGCGCTTATGCATGAACGGCGCGGGATCGGCCTTCAGCATCCGCTCGATGGCGCCCCGGGCGATGACGCTGCGGTCGGTCGCCCCCTTCGGCACGATGTCGAGCAGCAGGACGGAAACCCCGGCATTGGCGATATGCGCCGCGATGCCGCTGCCCATGACGCCGGCGCCGATGACGGCCGCGCGTTTGATCTCCATGGCGATTTCCCTCCGCTCAGATGGCTTCGAGAATGGTGGCGATGCCCTGGCCGCCGCCGATGCACTGGGTAGCCAGCGCGTATTTGCCCTTTTCACGCTTCAGCAGCTGCGCCGCCTTGCCGGTGATGCGGGCACCGGTCGCGCCCAGCGGATGGCCAAGCGCGATCGCCCCGCCATCGAGGTTCATGCGGGCGAAATCGAACGGCATCTCGCGGGCGCAAGCCAGAACCTGGGATGCGAAAGCCTCGTTCATCTCGATCACATCGATCTGGTCGAGCTTCAGCCCGGCGCGCTCCAGCGCCTTGCGCGTCGCGGCGACCGGTCCGATCCCCATGATCTCTGGCGCGCAGCCAGCGACGGCGACGCCGCGGATGCGGGCCAGCGGCTCCAGGCCGTGCTTTTCCGCATAGGCCTCGGAGACGACCAGGACGCTTGCGGCGCCGTCGGTCAGGGGTGACGAGGTGCCGGCGGTCACCGACCCGCCCTCGCGGAAGGCCGGTTTCAGCCCGGCGAGCGCCGCACGGCCGGTATCGGGCCGGATACAGCCATCGCGTTCGACCAGACCATCCTTCGTCTTGATCGCCACGATCTCGCCCGACAGCCGGCCATCCTTCTGCGCAGCCGCTGCCTTGACATGGCTGGAAACGGAAAATTCTTCCTGTTCATCGCGAGTTATCTGGTATTTTTCAACCAGATTCTCTGCCGTTTCGCCCATCCCCATATAGGCGCCCGGCAGGTTCGCCGCGAGATCGGGATTGGGCATCGGGTTGTAGCCGCCGACCGGCACCCGGGTCATGCTCTCGACCCCGGCGCAGACGAAGACCTCGCCCGCTCCCATGGCGATGGCGCCGGCGGCCATGTGTATGGCATTCATCGACGAGCCGCAGAACCGGTTCACCGTCACTCCGGCCACCGAGATCGGCAGATGCGACAAGAGCCCGATCAGCCGCCCGACATTCAGCCCCTGCTCGGCCTCGGGCATGGCGCAGCCGCAGATCAGATCCTCGATGTCCTCCGGTCGCACGCCGCTGCGCTCGATCAGGGCGGCGACCGCGGCGGCGGCAAGTTCATCGGGCCGGACGCGCACCAGTTCGCCCTTGCCGGCGAAGGCGAAGGGGGTCCGGACATAGCCGGCGATCACGGCTCTGCTGGTCATGGCTGTGCCTTTCATGGCTTGCGCGCCGCCAGATGGCGTTCGGCGGCGCCGAGGATATCCCCAAGTTCGCGAATGGTGGCATCGATGTCGCGGCGCTGCTGCTCCAGCGTTGCCAGCCGCTTGCCCGCGCGCTCGATCAGCACGCGCATCTGCTCGGCCTGATCGGGCCCCGCTTCGTACAGGTCCAGCCAGTCGCGGATTTCCCGCAACGTGAACCCCAGGCGCTTGCCGCGCAGGATCAGGATCAGCCGGCCCCGGTCGCGATGCGTATAGACCCGGGTGTTGCCCACCCGCCGCGGCGCGACCAGTTCCTTGTCCTCATAGAAGCGCAACGTTCGCGCTGTTACCCCGAGATCGCGGGCCAGTTCCGTCACCGAATAGAGTTCAGCATGGCTCGATGCATCCATGCCGGGAAGCATATCCCGATGGTAACGTATACGTCAACATGCTTCCGTAACGGTCACATCAGACGTTAGAACCGCCGCCGTTCAACCCCCGTGCAGCCTGGCCACCCCGGCGCAGATGGCATCGAAGAAGAGCGCGGCCTCCGCCGAATGTCGTCGAGCCCGCAAAATCCCGTGAGTCAGGCCGCGTCCCAGGTATCCGGCGGTTTCCACCTTCGCGGCCCGCAGGCGGTCCGCATAGGCGGAGGCGTCGTCCCGCAGCGGGTCCAGCTCGCAACCCAGAACGAGCGCCGGTGGCAGGCCGGACAGATCCGCCGCCCGAAGCGGCGCGGCATAGCCGTCCGCCGCGGCCGGATCGCCGCCCAGATAGGTCCGCCAATACCATTCCATATCGGCAGTGGTCAGGGCTGGCGCCTCGGCGTTTTCGCGGCAGGCCGGCAGGGTGAAATCGGTTCCCAGCGCCGGATAGATCAAGATCTGCCGTGCCAGCGCCGGCCCGCCGGAATCGCGGGCCTTGAGGGTCACCCCCGCCGCCAGCGCGCCCCCCGCGCTGTCGCCGGCGACACCGATCCGAG
>JAHELM010000176.1 GCA_024644185.1 Rhodospirillales bacterium
AGTCGGTGGGCGGCCGCGCGCTGGTCGGCGCCGGCACGGTGCTGACGCCGACGCAGGTCGGCGAGGTGAAGGACGCCGGCGGCAGGCTGATCGTCATGCCGCATTCCGATCCGGCGGTGATCGGCGCCGGAGTCGCGGCCGGAATCCCGGTGGTTCCGGGCGTGCTGACCCCGACCGAGGCCTTCGCGGCGCTGGCCAACGGGGCCGCGGCGCTGAAGCTGTTTCCCGGCGAGATGGTGCCGCCGGCGATCGTGCGCGCGCTGCTGGCGGTGCTGCCCAAGGGCACGACACTTGTTCCCACCGGCGGAGTCGACGCCGGTTCGCTGGCCGAGTACTGGCGGGCCGGGGCGCGCGGATTCGGCATCGGCAGCGCCCTCTACAAACCGGGAAAGACGGCGGAAGCCGTTGCCGCCGACGCCCGCGTCCTGGTCGCCGCGATGAACGCCGCCCGCTAATTCCGAGTCGGGCGATGGGGCATGGAATCGCCGCCGCTGCCCCCGCCGGGACACTCCCGCGCGCCGAAACGCCAACAATCTTCTCCGCGCCGGCTTCCGGGATTTTGCCGGAGCGGAGAAAATTGTATTGTTATCGCCGATGAAACAAACTTTTATTCTCTATAAAACAACGGCTTGAAAGATCGCAGTGCGAATCGCCCAATACTCGTGCCCGATGTCAAACGGATTCGTTGCGAAAGTCTGAATCCGGATCGAAAATTTTATGAAAAAGGCTCTTTACAGATTTTCCGGAAAGACCAATTGTTCATGCGCCCCGTTGTACAGGCGCCAGCTCTCCTGATTGTCAGGAGACTGACCTGATCCGGGTGTGGGTCTGAGACAGGACAGATGGACACCTTTCGTGTCGAGGAGGGTTCGAAAACCTCCGATCCTGGTTGGGAAGAACCTCCCAGCGCAGGCGTTTCTCATCGCTCCGAAATCTCCAATTCCATCATGCCGCCGCCCTCTTTTCCGATAACAAGGAAGGGCGGTATATCTTTTCCCTCAGGCAAGGAAACCCGCGCCTTCATGCGGCGTTTCTTTCCCGACGCCACGGCGGCGGAGTGGAACGACTGGCGCTGGCAACTCCGCCGGCGCATCAAGAGCCTGCCCGAGCTGGAGCGTATCTTTACGCTGTCGCCGGACGAGCGGGCCGCCGTCGCCAACCACAAGGGCGCGCTTCCTGTCGGCATCACGCCGTACTACGCCAGCCTGATGTCGCGCGACGACGCAACCGACGGTCTGCGGCGGACACATATCCCGACCGGCGAGGAATACCTGAAGTCCAAGGGCGAGGCCGACGATCCGCTGGGCGAGGATCACGACGCCGCGGTGCCCGGGCTGGTGCACCGCTATCCCGACCGGGTGCTGTTCCTGGCCACCGGAACCTGTTCAACCTATTGCCGCTACTGCACGCGGTCGCGCATGGTCGGCGATCCGGGCGGCGACTATTCCTTTCCGAAGAGCCAGTGGGACCAGGCCATCGCCTATATCGAGGCACATCCCGAAATCCGCGACGTGCTGCTGTCCGGCGGCGACCCGCTGACCCTGGCGGACGATACGCTGGACTACCTGCTGGGCCGGCTGCGCGCCATCAAGCATGTCGAGTTCCTGCGCATCGGCACCAAGGTGCCGACGGTGCTGCCGATGCGCATCACCCGGCAATTGACGCGGATGCTGCGCAAGCATCATCCGCTGTGGATGAGTATCCATTACACCCACCCCAGAGAGCTGACGCCCGAGGTGACCGAGGCGACCGCGCGGCTGGCCGATGCGGGCATTCCGCTGGGCAGCCAGACGGTTCTGCTGAAGGGCATCAACGACGAGGTCGATACGCTGAAGACGCTGTATCACGGCCTGCTGATGCGGCGGGTGAAACCCTATTACCTGTACCAGTGCGACCCGATCACCGGATCGGCGCATTTCCGCACCCCTGTCGAGAAGGGGCTGGAGATCATGCGGGGCTTGCGCGGACATACCACGGGGTATGCCGTGCCGACCTACGTGATCGACGCGCCCGGCGGCGGCGGCAAGATCCCGCTCTTGCCCGACTATGTGGTCGGGCGCGACGGCGCCGATCTGCTGCTGACCAATTTCGAAGGTGGATTGTATCGCTATCCGGACCCGGACGGGACAGTCGGGGCGGATCGCAAGAGCGGGAGAGCTGCATGATGCGTATCGGATTTGTCTACGACGCGCGCGAGGATTATCGCGCACTGGGCTTCAGCGAAGAGGCGATCGCCGAGTTCGACACGCCGGAAACGCTGCACGAGATCGAGTCCGTTCTGACCCGCAACGGTCACGAGGTGGAGCGCATCGGCCATGGCCGTGTGCTTGCCGAGCGGCTGGTCCGGGGCGATCGCTGGGACCTTGTCTTTTCGATTGCCGAGGGTGTGCGGGGCCGGTCGCGCGAGGCGCAGGTGCCGGCGCTGTGCGAGCTGTTCGATCAGGCTTACGCCTTCTCCGACCCGCTGACCAACGCGACGACCCTGGACAAGGGCGTGGCGAAGCGGCTGGCCCGCGACCAGGGCGTGCCGACGGCACCCTTCGCGGTGCTGGAGCGCGCCGACGAGGCCTTCGCGGTCGACCTGCCGTTCCCGCTGTTCGTCAAGCCCGTCGCCGAAGGCACCGGCAAGGGCTGCGAGGCGGCGTCGAAGGTGCGGTCGCATGCCGAACTGCATGCGGCGGCGCAGCGCCTGATCGCCCGCTTCAGCCAGCCGGCCATCGTCGAGCCGTACCTGCCGGGCCGCGAATTCACGGTCGGCGTCGTCGGCAATGGCGAGGACGCCCGGGCGATCGCGGTGATGGAAGTGATCCTGCTGAAGGATGCCGAGGAAGGCGTCTATTCCTTGCTGAACAAGGAGCAGTGCGAACGCCTGGTCCATTACCAGCTTGCCGATGACGAGGAGGCCCGGCGGGCCGCGACCTCGGCGCTCAGGGCCTACCGGGCGCTGGGTTGCCGCGATGCGTCGCGGCTGGACTTCCGGTCCGATGCGGATGGCCAACCGATGTTCCTTGAGGTGAACACGCTGGCCGGGCTGCACCCGCATCATTCCGATCTGCCGATGCTGGCCGGCATGGCCGGCATGGATTACGACGCGCTGATGGCGGCAATCGTCGACTCCGCCCAGATGCGGTACGGCATCGGACAGGAACTCGTTCGGCGAAAGAAGGTGACCTGAACCATGTCCCCGCGTCCCCGGGCGGTCGTTCTGCACGGTGCCACCGCCGACCGCCCGGACGAGGTCGATACCCTCGTCCAGGCGGAAATGGTGGCGGATATCCTCCGGCGGTCCGGCTGGATCGTCCGTATCGTCGCCACCGGTCTCGATCTGTCGGCGCTGGATCGCTTGCTGACGCCGCGTCCGGACGCCGTCTTCAACCTGGTGGAGGCGCTGGGGGGCGACGGGCGGCTGGGACATCTGGTTCCGGGCGTCCTAGAGCACCTGGGTATCCCCTTCACCGGCGCCTCCGCGGCAACGCTGTTCGCGACCACGCTGAAACCGATGACCAAGGCCTTGCTGCGGGGTGCCGGACTGCCGACGCCGGACTGGATTGCCCCGGACGGCACGGCCTGGCACAGCGATGCCTTCGACCGCATGATCGTCAAGGCCGCGGCCGAGGACGCCTCGCTGGGCATCGATTCCGGTTCGGTCGTACCCGCCGCCAGTGCCGCGGCCGAGGTGGCGCGGCGGGCGGCACGGCACGGCGGTGACTGGTTCGCCGAGGCCTATATCGACGGCCGCGAATTCAATGTCGGCCTGCTGGAGGACGAATCCGGCCCGCGCGTCCTGCCGATCGCGGAGATCCTGTTCGTGGATTATCCCGAGGACCGGCCGCGCATCGTCGATTACGAGGCAAAGTGGATCGAGGACAGCTTCGCCTATAACAACACGCCGCGGCAATTCGACCTGCCGCCGACGGACGCCCCGCTGCTGGCGGAACTTGGCGAGCTGGCGCGCCGCGCCTTCACGCTGTTCGGGTTGCGGGGTTACGGGCGGGTGGATTTCCGCGTCGACGCGGAGGGCCGGCCCTGGATTCTTGAGATCAACGCCAATCCGGGCTTGTCGCCGGATGCCGGGTTTGCCGCCGCCGCCACACGGGCGGGGCTTGCGATGGACGACGTGGTTCGGCAGATTGTCCACATCGCAAGTCGCAAGGAGGCCCAGGCCGCGGCCTAGTAATGCTTAGAATTCGCAAGATCACCGACGACCGGACGCCGGCGAACCGGGCTGCCGTTGCGCAGGCGCAGGCGATGATCCGCACGCAGTTCCCGGGCATCCCCGGCGGTGATATCGACAAGCTGCCGGAGCAGCTTCGCAATCCGCTGAAATTCCGCTTCCTGGCCGAGCTTTTCGTCGCCGAGGGCGCCCAGGGCGACATCAAGGCGGTGGCGCTGCTGCTCTATGCCTCGGACGTCAACTTCTGTTTCCTGGAGATCATCACCGCCGCGCCCGGCCGGCCCGGGCAAGGCCTGGGGGGAGCGCTGTACGACCGGGTCCGCGAGGAATCGCTGGCCCTGGGCGCGCAGGGCATCTTCCTGGAATGCCTGCCGGATGACCCGGAACTGAGCCCCAACCCGCAAATTCGCGCGCAGAACGCGGCCCGGCTGCGTTTCTATGAACGTTACGGCGCCCGGCCGATCACCGGCACGGCCTACGAAACCCCGCTCAAACCAAGCGATACCGATCCGCCCTTTCTGGTGTTCGACGGGTTGGGACGCGAGACATTGCCGAAGGCCGCTTCCGTGCAGCGCATCGCGCGCGCGATCCTGGAGCGCAAATACGGCGACATCTGTCCGCCCAGTTATATCGACATGGTGGTGCGCTCGATCGACGACCGTACGCTGGGCCTGCGTCCACCGCGCTATGTCCGCCGTTCAAACGATGCCGAGGTCAAGCCAGTGCGCCGGTTGTTGCACCGGATTCCGCTGATCGTCAACGAACGGCACGGCATCCACCATGTGCGCGAGCGTGGCTATGTCGAGGCGCCGGTGCGCGCCAAGACGATCATGGACGAACTGGACAAGACCGGCCTGTTCGCGAACACCAGGGCGACTCACTTCCCGGACCGGCATATCCGCGAGGTGCATGACGGCGGCATGGTCAATTACGTTACCCGCGCCTGCCTGGCGACCCCGCCGGAGAAGTCGATCTATCCCTACGTCTTTCCGATCCGGAACGCTGCCAGGCCGCCCAAGGAAACGACGGTGCGCGCCGGCTACTACTGCATCGATACCTTCACGCCGCTGAACAAGAACGCCTATCTGGCGGCGCGTGGCGCCGTGGATTGCGCGCTGACCGCCGCCGACCTGGTGCTGGAGGGCGCGCCGCTGGCCTACGCCCTGGTTCGGCCGCCCGGTCACCACGCCGAGCGCAAGGCCTTCGGCGGCTTCTGCTACTTCAACAATTCCGCCATCGCCGCCCAGTACCTGTCCGCCTATGGGCGGGTCGCGGTGCTGGACATCGACTATCACCACGGCAACGGCACGCAGGACATCTTCTACGATCGCGACGACGTTCTGACCGTTTCCGTCCATGGCCATCCCAGCTTCGCCTATCCGTATTTCTCGGGATTTGCCGACGAGACCGGCCGGGGCCGGGGCGCCGGCTATAATCTGAACATTCCGCTGCCCGAGATCGTCACCACCGCCCAGCACGCGGCGGCGGTAGGCCGCGCCCTGCGCCGGATCGCCCGGTTCCGGCCGGATTATCTGATACTGGCCGTCGGCTTCGACACGGCGAAGGGCGACCCGACCGGCACCTGGCCGAACCAGGCCGCGGATTTCGAGGCGCTGGGCCGGCAGATCGGCGATGCCGGCTATGACACGGTCGTCGTCCAGGAAGGCGGCTACAAGGTGCGTACGCTGGGTACCAACGCCCGCCGATTCTTCATCGGCCTGGCCGATGGCGCGGCACAGGCCCGGGCCAAGCCATCGAAGCCCCCGCGCCCCCGGGCCGAGCGGCCGCCGCCGCAACTGGAATGGCGCGACGCCGCCCGGCCGGAAG
>JAHELM010000177.1 GCA_024644185.1 Rhodospirillales bacterium
CCAGCATGGGCCCGTTGCGGCCGAGACCGAGGGCCTGCGCCACCGCCGAGCGCGGACCGTCGGCGCCGACCAGATAGCGCGCGCGCAACCCCGATCTGTCGAGCGTCCAGGCACCGCCCGCGCGCCGCGCCCCGGCGAAGGCCCGGCCGAAGATCGCCTCGACGCCGGCCGCCGCCGCCTGTTCGGTCAGCCAGCGCAAGACCCCGGCGGTATCGGTCGCCAGAAAATAATAGCCCGGCGAGTCGAGATCGACGGCGCGCAGCGCCGGATTATACAGCCGCACCCCGCGCACCCGGGCGGTCAGGCCGGGCGGCAAGTGCAATTCCTCCGCCGCCTCCTTCACCACGATGCCGGTGGTGTGCAGCCGCGTCCCCGGAGCCGGCTTGCGGTCGATGACCGCCACGCGCAAGCCCCGTTCCGCCGCCGCGCGGGCGCAGACAAGACCGGCAAAGCCCGCCCCGACGACGACCAGATCGAAATCCGTCCGCGGCATGGTCCCCCTCCGATTGTGCGGCGATTTTCATGCCCGAAAAATCCGGCGCCGTCGCGGCCGATTTGCGGCAATCCAAGGGATGTTGGCGGCAACCGCGCCCCGTCATAGGATGGCGCGATGTCCAAAGAGGGGGATTTTGTCCATGCTGATGACGACCACCCACAGCCTGCAGGGCCGCGACGTCGCCGAATATCTGGGCGTCGTCACCGGCCAGACGATATACGGCGCCAACGTGTTCCGGGATTTTTTCGCCAGCATCCGCGATATCGTCGGCGGGCGGTCCGGCGCCTATGAATCGGTCCTGCGCGACGGCGCGCAGGACGCCATGGCCGACCTGCAACGCAACGCACGGGACCTGGGCGCCAACGCGGTACTCGGTATCGCCTTCGACTACGAGGCCGTCGGCAAGGGCGGCTCGATGCTGCTGGTCGCGGTCAGCGGAACCGCGGTAAGGTTGCGTTGACCCGCCGCCCCGCGCGCCTTACATCCCGGCCAGCGCCCTGAGTTGCCGGTTGACCACCGCCAGCATCGCCAGATCCGGCGCCGGGGCGGCCGTGATTTCGGCCATCAACTGGTCGAGCCCGTCCATCGCGTCGGCGCGGGCCGCCGTCCAGGCCGCCACCGCCGCCGCGCCCGTGCCGCCGGCCGAAAGCGCGGCGGATGTCAGGTCGTTCTGGTGGCCCCACATATCCTCGACGACCGCCGCCATCGCCATGCGGTGCCAGTGATTGTTGGCCGGTATCGTCCCCGCCGCCTGGCGCAGCCAGTCCAGCCGGAAACGGTCGCCGACCGCGAAATAGGCGGCCCCCGTGTCCTCGACACCCTGTCCCCGGTCGCTGGCGATGCGCACGATGTCGGGCGCGGCGGACAGCACCTTCAGGCGGCCGACGCGAAGCGCCAGATCGGCGGGAACGCCAGGCTTGGCGTAGCGAGAGGCGCGGTCGGCCAGATCCTGCTTCTGATCGGCGGCCAGAATCGTATCCAGCCGGTCGGCGATCCGCCGCACCCCGTCGTGGAATTCGGCGACCGTGGCGGCGATATCCATCGGATGCGGACAATGGCGCAGGAACCAGGGCGCCGCCCGCCAGACCGTGCGCACGGTTTCCAGCAGCATATGCGTCTGCGCCTCGGCCGGCGCGGCATTGTCCAGCGCCTCGATGTCCTGCCACAGCTGGCGCAGGCCGAAAACCTCGCGCGCGGCGGTATAGGCGCGGGCGATTTCCGGCACGTCCATCCCGGTCTTGATCTTCATCTCGTTGATGAAGGCCGGCCCGGTACGGTTGATCAGCGAATTGGTCAGGCCGGTGGCGACAATCTCGCGGCGCAGCCGATGGCGGGCGATGGTGTCACCGTATTTTTCCTGCAAGGGCGCCGGGAAATAGCGCACCAGATCGTCGGCCAGCAACGGATCGTCCGGCAGATCGGATGCGAGCAGCGCATCGAAGGTCACGATCTTGGCGTAGGCCAGCAGAACCGACAGTTCCGGCCGGGTCAGCCCGCGCCCGCCCGCCTGCCGCTCGGCCAGCGCCTCGTCGTCGGGCAGGAATTCCAGCCGGCGATTCAGGCGTCCGGTGCGTTCCAGCGTTCGGATCAGCCGCTGCTGCTCGTCCAGGCGTTCGCCGCCCTGCGATTCGACGACCGAGATCGACTGCGTCTGCTGGTAGTTGTCGCGCAGCACCAGCTCGGCGACCTCGTCGGTCATTTCCACCAGCAGCTTGTCGCGCTGTTTGATCGACAGTTTGCGGCGGGCCACCAGATCGCCCAGCAGGATCTTGATGTTGACCTCGTGATCCGAGGTATCGACGCCGGCCGAATTGTCGATGGCATCGGTGTTGATCCGGCCGCCGCCAAGCGCGAATTCGACACGGCCGCGCTGGGTCACCGCCAGATTGGCGCCCTCGGCGACAACCTTGCAGCGCAATTCGCGCGCATCGACGCGCAGCGCATCGTTCGCGCGGTCGCCGGCATCGGCGTCGGTTTCGCGCGTGGCCTTGACATAGGTGCCGATGCCGCCGAACCACAGCAGGTCGATTTCGGCCCGCAGCATCGCCCGGATCAGGTCGGACGGCGTGACGCGGTCGCCCGCGATGGCGAACCGCGCGGCCATTTCCGGGGAAACCGGGATCGACTTGGCGCGGCGTTCGAAGATGCCGCCGCCCTTCGAGATCAGCTTCGCATTGTAATCGGCCCACGAGCTGCGGGGCAGGTCGAACAGCCGCTTGCGTTCCTTGAGGCTGGCCCTCGGGTCGGGATCGGGATCGAAGAACACATGCATGTGGTTGAAGGCGCCGATCAGGCGGATATGCGGGCTGAGCAGCATGCCGTTGCCGAACACATCGCCCGACATGTCGCCGACGCCGATCGCGGTGAAATCTTCCGCCTGGGTGTCGCGCCCCATCTCGCGGAAATGCCGTTTGACCGATTCCCAGGCGCCGCGCGCGGTGATGCCCATCTTCTTGTGGTCGTAGCCGGCCGAACCGCCCGAGGCGAAGGCGTCGTCGAGCCAGAAGCCGTAATCGCGGGCAATCCCGTTGGCGATATCCGAGAACGTCGCCGTGCCCTTGTCGGCGGCAACCACCAGATAGGGATCGTCGCCGTCCTTGCGCAACACCCGGTCGGGCGGCACGATCGCATCGCCGACCCGGTTGTCGGTGATGTCCAGCAGGCCGGAGATGAAGATCCGGTAGCAGGCGATGCCTTCCGCCTGCGTCGCCTCGCGGTCGCCGGGCGCCGGCGGGCGCTTCAGCACGAAACCGCCCTTGGAGCCAACCGGCACGATGACCGCGTTCTTCACCTGCTGCGCCTTGACCAGGCCGAGGATCTCGGTGCGGAAATCCTCGCGCCGGTCGGACCAGCGCAAGCCGCCGCGCGAAACCGGCCCAAAGCGCAGATGCACGCCCTCGGTCCGCGGGCTGTAGACGAAAATCTCGCGCCACGGCCGCGGTTGCGGCAGGCCGTCGATGGCGCCGGCGTCGAACTTGAAGACCAGCCGGGATTTCGGGGTTCCGTCGGCCTCGCGCTGGTAGAAATTGGTGCGCAGCGTGGCCTGGATGACGTTCAGGAACCGGCGGAGGATTCGATCCTCGTCGAGGTTTTCCACCGAATCGAGGTCGCGCTGGATATCCGCGACGAGACTCCGTTCGGCGGCCTCGCGGTCGCCGGCGGAATCCGGATCGAAACGGGTCTCGAACAGCGCGGCGAGCTCGAGGGCGATGCCGCCGTTGTTCGCCAGGGTCTGTTCCATATAGGCCTGGCTGAAGGGAATCGCGGCCTGGCGCAGATATTTGCAACAGGCGCGCAGCACCACGACCTCGCGCCAGCCGATGCCGGCGAAAAGCACAAGCCGGTTGAATCCGTCGTTTTCCATTTCGCCGCGCCAGATGCGGGCGAAACTCTTGTGGAACGCATCGCGCACCGCATCCTGGTCGATCGCCCGCCCGTCCATCGTCATCAGCGAGAAATCGTGCATCCACACCGTCTTGTCCGCGCCGCCCGCATGCACGGTATGGGGCACCTCGCCCAGCACCTTGAGGCCCATGTTTTCCAGCATCGGCAATACGTCGGACAGGGGCACCGGATGGCCGGGATTGTAGATCTTGAAGCGGAACTCGTTCGCCTCGGCACCGATCGGGCGGTAGAGATTCATGCCCAGCTCGCCATCCGCCAGCGCGCGGTCGATGCACCCGATGTCGTGGACCGCGGCCTGGGCGGAAAACTCCTCGGTATAGCCGACCGGGAAGGCATTCGAATAGCGCGCGAAACTCGCCAGCCCGATTTCCTCGCCCTTCGCCGCGATCAGGGCCTCCTTCAGCCGGTCGCCCCAGGACCGCCCGGCCTCGACGAGCCTTGCCTCGACTTCCTTGGGATCGTAGTCGGGGATTTCGCCGGGGCGGGTTCCGACGATGAAATGCAGCCGGCTCAACACGTCGTCGGTCATTCTCGTGTAGCGCCCGGCGATTTCGCCGTTGAACGCCTGGCTCAGGATCTGCTCGAAATCCATCCGGAGTTTCGTGGTGTAGCGTTCGCGCGGGACGTAGACGAAGGCCGAAATGAAGCGTTCGAACGGGTCGCGGCGCAGAAACAGGGCGATGCGCTGGCGTTCCTGCAGCTGGACGATGCCGCGCGCGATCTCGAACAGATCGTCCTCGTCGATCTGGAACAACTCGTCGCGCGGATAGCCGTGCAGCACGTGCAGCAGCGCCTTTCCGGCGTGGCTGTTCGGGTCGTATCCCGAGCGCCGCATCAGCGCCGCGACCTTGCGCCGCAACATCGGTATTTCGGCCGGGCTCTGATTATAGGCCGAGGAGGTGAAAAGCCCGACGAACAGCCGCACATCGACGACCCGTCCGGCGGCGTCGAATCGCTTGACCGCAATCGCGTCGAGCTGCACCGGGCGGTGCACCGTGGAGCGCCAGCTGGTTTTCGTCATGACCAGGATATGCGGCCGCCAGAGGTAATCCTGCACCTTGGCCGGCAACTGGCCGAGATGGCGCAATCCCTGGAAGACGACGACATTGGGGTCGGCCAGCAGGCCGATGCCGCTTTCCTCGCGCATCCGCACCCGCGCCTTGCGGCCCTCGCCCTCGACATCCATTTCGCGATAGCCGAGCAGGGTGAAATTGCCGGCGAGCAGCCAGTCGAGAAAGGCGATCGTTTCCGCCACCTCATCCGTCGCAACGCTTGCCGGCGGCGCCGATTTGAGTTCGTCGGTGAGCGCGGATACGGCGTCGATCATCGGCCGCCAGCCGGCCACCACCCGCCGCACATCGGCCAGCGTCGCCGCGAGGTCCTGCTCGATGGCGCGCAGCAGGTCGGGCGCGCCGCGCTCGTCGATCTCGATATGCATGTAGGATTCGGCGACGGCGGCGGCGACGGCGGCGGCCTCCCCGCGCGGCCGCAGGGCAACGGCATTGCCCTCGTCGTCCCGCGTAACCGCGAATTGCGGGTGGACGACAAGGTGGACCGTCAGATCGCCGCGATTCAGCGCCAGCGTCGCCGAATCGACCAGAAACGGCATGTCGTCGTTGACGATCTCGACCACCGTATGCGCCGATTGCCAGCCCTGTTTCCCGGCCCGCGGATTGAATATCCGGATCTTCGTCTCGCCGGGCCGGCGTTGCGCGCCGAACTGCCACAGCGACAATGCCGCGCCAAACAGGTCTTCCGGATCGGCGCCGACGATATCCTCGGGCGCCACGTTCTCGTAATAATGCCGGACGAAGCGCGCGGCGGTTTCCGCCTTGCCGCCGGAAAGCCGGGCCTGCGCCATGGCGACGACAGTCTCGATCGTCTCCTGTTTCAGCATACTCGTGCGGGTCGTCATGCGATCCTTTCCGCCCGGGCGGGCGCGGCGTCATGTCTTTCTTGAGAGTAGCGTTATTTTCACAGGATGAAAATATCGATCTTGCGCGGCATCGGCGCGGCCATTAAAGGCCGGTGCGCCGGCCGGGGCAAGGCCGGTGCCGGACACGAAAAAACCGCCGGCCTGAAAAGGCGGCGG
>JAHELM010000178.1 GCA_024644185.1 Rhodospirillales bacterium
CCCAGCCGGGTCAATGAAACATAGATGCAGCGCATGACCTCTTCCTCAAGGCGCCCGATCATGAAGGCGGGGTCGAGTATCTGGATGTCGCCCGCCTCTCGAAAGCGGATGGTGTCGCCGCTTGCCGACCAGGCAAGACGGGGCGAAACCAGCGACGCCACGCTCAAGGCCCCGCCGGCCTTCAACAATTCGCGGCGATCGAGTGTCCATTTGCTTTTCATATTGACCTCCTTGTTGATGGAACGCCGGTTTTTCACTTTTGGAAATTCCGCGGGAGCGATGGCGTACGTCACTCCAGCGGGTAGTGGCAGCGCACGGCGCAGCCTGGTGCGTACCGCGTGAATTCGGGCGCCTGGCCGCGGCAACGATCCCTGGCGACCGCGCATCGGGTATGGAATTCGCATCCGACCGGCCGGTTGAGGATGCTCGGAATTTCGCCTTCGATGGCCAGGCTTGCGCGCCGCCGGCGCGGATCGGGAATCGGCTCTGCCTCCAGCAGCGCCCGCGTATAGGGATGGCGTGGCATGCGAAATATGTCGGCCGTGGCGCCGACTTCCACCAGGCGACCCAGATACATGATGGCCAGCCGGTCGCTGACATGGCGGATCAGTGCCAGGTTATGGGTGACGACGATATAACTCAGGCCGAATTCGCCCTTGAGCCGGGCCATCAGATTCAGAATCTCGCCCTGTACCGAAACATCCAGCCCGGCCGTCGGTTCGTCAGCCAGTACCATCTTCGGATTCAGCGCCAGCGCGCGCGCCACGCCCACGCGGCGCGCCTGTCCGCCGGACAATTCGTGCGGATAGCGGTCGGCGAATGCCGCGGGCAGGCCGACCAAAGCCAGCAGTCTCGCCGCCGCCTCCGCGCGGTCGATCAGGGGCTCGCCATGGATGATATGCGGCTCGACCAGCAGCGCGCCGACCTTGCGTCGCGGACTCAGCGACGCCACCGGATCCTGGAACATCATCGCCGCCTTGCGCCGCATCGTCCGGAAGGCGCGGTCCGAGCGTCCGGCGATCGCTTCGCCGTCGAAGGTGATGGTTCCGGCCGAACGGGGAACCAGCCCCAGCACGGCACGGGCCAGCGTCGTCTTGCCCGAGCCGCTCTCGCCCACCAGCCCGAGAGTCTCGCCTTGGCCGAGGTCAAGCGATATGTCCTCGAGAACGCGCAAGTGCCATTCGCGGTCGGCCGAGAACATGTCCAGCAATCCGGAGGAGAGCGGGAAGCTGACCGAAAGATTGGCGATGCCGAGAAGCGTGTTCATGGGGACACCCGATGGCATCGCGCGGCATGGTCTTCGGACAGGCTCGTCAATTCCGGCCGGATGCGACATCGGTCGTCCGCGAGCGCGCAGCGCGGCGCGAAACTGCAGCCATCCGGCAGTACCGTCAAATCGGGGATTTCGCCGGCGATGGTGGGCAGGAATTCGGCAGGCTGATCGAGCCGGGCCGGATCGCATTCCAGCAAGGCCCGCGTATAGGGATGTCGCGCTTGGTGGAAAAGCGCGTCGACCGGCGCCGATTCGACGACCTCGCCGGCATACATGACGTAAACCCGGTCGCATAATTCGGCGATGACGCCAAGATGGTGCGAGACGACGACGATGGCACCGTTGTAATCGCGCCGCAGGGTTCGCAGAAGATAAATGATCTGCGCCTCCAGCGTAACGTCCAGCGCCGTCGTTGGCTCGTCGGCGATCAGCAGGCTCGGACTCATCAGCAGTGCCGCGGCAATGGCGGTACGCTGGCGCATGCCGCCCGACATTTCGTGCGGATACCCGTTGAGTCGCAGCCCGGCATCGGAAATGCCGACGCGTGCCAGCATCGCTTCGGCTCGGCGCCGTTTTTCCGCCTTGTCGACGTCCGTCATCTGGTGCTGGAACTCGATCAATTGTTCGCCGATGGTCAGTACCGGGCTGAACGCCGTCATGGGATCCTGGAAGACCATGGCGATTTCCCGGCCGCGCAATTGCCGCTGGGCATCGGAACCGAGTCTCAGGATATCGCGGTCGCGGAACCGGATTTCGCCGGCGGCGATCTCGGCATTGCCGGGCAGCAGATTTCCAACGGCCGCGGCAAGTGTCGATTTTCCGCAGCCGCTCTCGCCGACGATACCGACCACTTCGCCGGCCCCGGCCTGAATGCTGACGTTCCCGAGCGCCCGGACTATTCCTTGCGGCGTCCGGAAATTGACACTGAGACCCCGCACCGAGAGCAGCGGGCCGGTCATCGCAACCCCCTGCGTTGAAGTTTGGGGTCGAGGCCATCGCGAAGCGCCTCGCCGAGGAAGGTGAAGCCCAGGGTCGCCAGAACCAGCGGCAGGCCGCCGGCGATCACCAGTGTCGTCGAGGACCGCAGGGCATTGTATCCGTCGTACAGGATGCTGCCCCAGCTCGGCGTCGGCGGGCGCACGCCAAGCCCGAGGAAACTGAGTCCGGCCTCAAGCATGATGACCACCGGAATGTCCATGCTGGCCAGGATGATCAGTGGTCCGACGACGTTGGGCAGCAGGTGGACCAGGATGATGCGGGCCGGGCCGGCGTCCAGCGATCGTTCGGCGACGATGAAATCGCTGCGTTTAAGGCCAAGCGTCTGTGCGCGCACCAGGCGTCCGTAACCGGGGATCGAAACCAGCGCGATGACAAGGATCAGCGTCCCGGTGCCCGGCCCGAGCACGGTGATGACCGCCAGTGCGAACATGATCATCGGCAAGGCGCTCATCGAATCGAAGAACAACACCAGTATGCCGTCCAGCCAGCGCGGGCCGTATCCGGCGACCAGGCCGAGCAGTAACCCGGCGATCATGGCCAGCCCGATCGAAACGCACGCCACGCCAAGGGCAACGCGCGCGCCGTAGAAGATGCGCGATAGAGTGTCGCGCCCCAGATTGTCGGTTCCGATCCAATGCGCCGCCGACGGCCCTTCCAGCTTGTGTACGACGTCGATCTTCAGCGGGTCGTAGGGGGCCAGGAGTCCGGCGAAAAGCGCCAGAATCACGATGATCGCCACGATGGTCAGTCCGAAAGCGCCCATCGGGCTGGCCAGGGCCCGGCGCAAAGGTCCGGCATTCGGTCGTGGCTCCGCTCCGGCGGCCAGCTGGCGGGGGTCAATCGCGGAAGACATCGCGAACCCTCGGATCCAGCCGCGCGATGAGGAGATCGGCGGTGATGGTGATTGCCACGTAGAGAGCGGTGGTGACCAGGACGGTACCCATGACGATCGGGTAGTTCCGCGAGGTCACGGCATTGTAGATCAGGCTGCCGATACCCGGTCTGGCGAAAATCACTTCCACGAAGACTGCACTGGAAAGGATGCCGCCGAGCCCGACCGCGACCAGCGATATCGTCGGTACGATGGCGATGCGCAGCGCGAAGCGGAATACCACGCGCCACTCCGGCAGGCCAAAGGCCCGCGCCGTGCGGATATGTGGCTCTCCCATGACCTCAAGCATCGAGGCGCGAACCAGGCGGGCGAGATAACCGACCCAGCCGAGGCCGATGGCGAAGCAGGGTAACACCAGTGCATGGATCTGGCTGGCCACGTTGCCGGGCTGGCCAGCGCCGATGGCCGGGAACACATTGAATTTCACGGCGAACAGCAGCAGCGCGTAGATCGACACCACGAACGAGGGCAGGGCGATGACGCTGACCGACAGGATGCCGACCAGTCGGTCGAGCCAGCCATCGCGGTAGACGACGGCAAAACAGCCCAGGGGCACGCCCAGCAGCATCGACCAGCCGATCGAGGCGACTCCGAGGACGAGCGTGTTCGGCAGCGCTTCCGCGATGATCGTACCGACGGGACGTTTCGACCACACGTCGATGCCCAGATTCCCGGTCAGGGCATTGCGGAAGAAATTGACGACCTGCCAGATCAGCGGTTGATCGAGCCCCATTCGCTCCATCAGCATACGCTTCATTTCCGGTGTCGCACGCGGGCCGAGCGCCACCGCGGCGGGATCGCCCGGCACCAGAAAGACCGCCGCATACATGCCGACCATAACGATGATCAGGATAAGCAGGCCCAGTCCGATACGCTTGATGGCGTATCTCAACATGATGCGCTCCCGTTGCTCCGGGGCCTTTCGAAAGATCGGCGGTTGGCCTTGTTGCGCCGTATCCCGGGTGACGCCAGTCCGGCCGCGGCCATGGATTGGTGCCCCCGGAAAACATATCGATCGCGGATACGGCCTCGATCTGCCCGAATTTCCGGCGTGCCGCCGTCGTTTCTAGCCTCCGGTATATTTTGTTGAACGATCGTACAATAAAACACGCGGTTCCTTCAACCGTGGACGCGGGGCGCCGCGATCGTGCCGCGCCTCCGCACGCCAATCGCCGGCGGTGGACATGAGGTTTCCGGCATCACGCGAAATCCCGTCTGATGTGCCGGGTTGCCCCCTTGGTTTCAATCAGTCGCCCGCCCTCGCGCACCTCCAGGTTCCAGGTGAGATAGAAATGCCCGGCGTCGGCGGTCAGCACGGTGCGGCTGTATGAGTCGACATCGGCATCGCCGCTGCGCATCGAGAGGCGGCATTCGGTGACCAGTTCGGCGGTCGTGGGGTCGTCCGGATGAATCCTGAAGACGTCGCGGTTCCACGATCCCACCTCGGTATTGCGGTCGTCGATGCGGGTTCGGCCATGATCGCTTTCCAGGTCGATGGTCCGGATGCCGGATCCCACGTCATCCGTGACGGTACGCTTGTCCCGGGACGGCGCCAGTTCGGTGGTCGGTACCGGCGGCGCTATTTCTTCCTGCTCGAAGCGGACTTTGGCGTCGGCGGGATTGGCCGGGCGAACGGGCAGGATCACCTTGCCCTCGCCCGACTTCAGCCTCAGCATCGGCAGGCCGGGCTGGGGCCAGACGATCGGCCAGTGCTGTGTCGCCAGTGCCAGGCGCAGGCGGTGCCCGGCGGGGATGCGCCGGGCGAAGTCGTTCAGCTTCAGGCGGATGCGGAAGGGTTCTCCCACAGGGCAGGGTGACGGGTCATCATGGCTGTCGCGATGGCTGAGATTGAGCAGGCCATATGTCATCATGGCTGAGGTGCCGTCCGGGTAGACGTCGCACAGGCGCGCGGTGAGGGTAACGTGCGGCTGGTCGACAGTGACGACGAGAAAGAGTTCGGGGCCGCCCATGAGGACCAGATCGCCGTCCAGGACATCGCTGTCGAAACAGAGGCCCTGGCCATCCTCGCGGCGCTGGTCGATCGGCATGTCCGGACAGATGCCGCCATAGCCGCCCCAGCGCCCGCAGTCGGTTCCGGCCGTCGCCGGTGAACGCACGCCGATCGCGGGGCCTGAATCCGGTTCGCCCGCCAGTTTCGCGTCGTTGAGATACAGCGTCGTGGGCTGGATGCGCGGCGGCGGCCAAGCGGATTCCGCTGCCCAGCCTCCGGCATGCTCGGCGTACCAGGGTCGCGGGCGCTCTTCGCCGGTGATCCAGATCCGGTACATCGGCTCGTCCATGATTCCGGTGTCCTCGCCGGCAAGCCAATATTTCCACCAGCGGATTGCTTCCTGGATATATCCGATGTTGGGCCCGGGCGTACCGCGGCACGGGTAGGTATGGGTCCAGACCCCCATAATTGCCTGGCGGGGGCAACTCAACCCTTCGAGCAACCGGCCGACGAAATTCGAATAGCTGTCCTCCCAACCGCAGACCGCCAGCACCGCGCCGGTGGCACCCGTCGGTGCGGCCTGGGCCGCTGCCGGAAGCCGACGTCCCGACCTCGATCTCTACGTGGCTGACGGATCGCACCCGAACCCGGCCGGCAGCTATCTGGCCGCGTGTGTCATCTATGCCACGCTGACCGGAAGAAGCCCGGTCGGCGCTCCACGTGAAGTGTGGGGCATGCCATGGAACGGAGCTGGCCCCATGGAGTCGCCGGTGCCGACGTTGCTGGTGTCGCTGTCGCCAGGCGACGCGGCTTTCCTGCAGGAGCTCGCCTGGGCGGTCGCGCAGCGGGAGACGCAGGGCAGGTA
>JAHELM010000179.1 GCA_024644185.1 Rhodospirillales bacterium
TCACCATGAAGGCACTGGCCCAGGGCATCCGCCCGATCGTCGTGGTCAACAAGATCGACCGGCCCGACGCCCGCGCCGACGAAGTGCTGAACGAGATTTTCGACCTGTTCGTCGCCCTCGACGCGGACGAAAAGCAGCTCGACTTTCCGGTTCTCTATGCTTCCGGCCGCGAAGGCTGGTCCGTTGCCGATCTCGCCGATCCGCGCGAATCCCTGAAGCCGCTGTTCGAATTGATGGTTCGCCACGTCCCGGCGCCGGTCGCCGATCTGGACGCCCCGTTCCGCATGCTGGCGACGACGCTGGAGGCCGACCCCTATCTGGGCCGCATCCTGACCGGCCGCATCGAATCCGGCCGGGCGCGGCTGAACATGGCGGTCAAGTCCCTGTCGCGCGACGGCAAGGTTCTCGAATCCGGCCGCCTGACCAAGCTGCTGGCCTTCCGCGGCCTGAAGCGGGTGCCGATCGACGAGGCCGAGGCCGGCGACATCGTCGCCGTCGCCGGGCTGGAACGCACCACCGTCGCCGATACGCTGTGCGCGCCGGAAGTGACCGATCCCATCGCCTCGCGCCAGGTCAGCCCGCCGACCATGGCGGTGACCTTCGCGGTCAACGATTCGCCGTTGGCCGGACGCGAGGGCGACAAGGTGACCAGCCGCATGATCGCCGACCGCCTGAAGCGCGAGGCCGAGGGCAATGTGGCCATTCGCATCACCGAATCCGCCGGCAAGGACGCCTTTGAGGTCTCCGGCCGCGGTGAATTGCAGATCGGCGTGCTGATCGAGACCATGCGCCGCGAGGGCTTCGAGCTGTCGATCAGCCGCCCGCGCGTGATCTATCAGACCGATCCGGTGACCGGCCAGCGGCTGGAGCCGCTCGAGGAGGTCGTCATCGACGTCGACGAGGAACATGCCGGCGTGGTGGTCGAGAAGATCGGCATCCGCCGGGGCGAGATGCGGGACATGCGGCCGTCCAGCGGCGGCAAGACGCGTATCACCTTCATGGTGCCGTCGCGCGGGCTGATCGGCTATCACGGCGAATTCCTGACCGACACGCGGGGATCGGGCGTGATGACCCGCCTGTTCCATGGCTACACCCCGCACAAGGGCCCGATCGCCGGGCGCCGCGTCGGGTCGATGATCTCCAACGGCCAGGGCAAGGCCGTGGCCTATGCCCTGTGGAAGCTGGAAGAACGCGGGCCGCTGTTCATCGAGCCGGGCGACGAGCTGTACGAAGGCATGATCATCGGCGAGCACACCAAGGGCAGCGACCTCGAGGTCAACGCCCTGAAGGGCAAGCAGCTCACCAATATGCGCGCCTCGGGCAAGGACGAGGCGGTGCGGCTGACGCCGATCCAGCGCATGACGCTGGAAATCGCGATCGCCTATATCGCCGACGACGAACGCGTCGAGGTGACCCCGCACAGCATCCGCCTGCGCAAGGCCTATCTCGACCCGCACGAACGCAAGCGCCACCAGCGCCGGAGCGAAGCCGAAGCGGGGTAAGCCGTCCGCCGGCGGGCGTTTCGCGACCGCGACAGCAAGAAAAACGTTTTGCTGGCGCCGAGGACTGGTATGCTCCCGCCATGATACGCGCCTGGCTCGATTCCATCTCGGTCTACCGTGAACGCCGCGTCCTTTCGCTGCTGTTCTTCGGGTTTTCCAGCGGGCTTCCGCTGTTGCTGGTCTATTCGACCCTGTCGGCCTGGCTGACCGAGGTCGGCGTCTCCAAGACGGCGATCGGGTTCATCAGCCTGGTCGGCACGGCCTATGCCCTGAAATTCCTGTGGTCGCCGCTCGTCGACAAGCTGCCGGTGCCGGTCCTGACCGGACTGCTGGGGCGTCGGCGAAGCTGGATGCTGGTCTCTCAGGCGGTCCTCATCGCCTCGATATACGGAATGGCCCGCAGCGACCCGGCGACGGCGGATGGATTGTGGTGGATGATCTTCTGGGCGGTCGTGGTCGCGTTCGCGTCGGCGACCCAGGACATCGTGATCGACGCCTATCGCACGGAGATCCTGGAAGACGAGAAGCTGGGGGCCGGCGCGGCCAACCTTGTATTCGGGTATCGGATCGCGATGTTGTCGGCCGGCGGCGGCGCGTTGATCGTCGCCGATTACGCCGACTGGTCCTGGGCCTATATCGCGATGGCGGGATTGGTGCTGGTCGGCGTCGGGGCGGTACTTCTGAATCCGGAACCGCAAGTGCGGACATCGCCGGAATCGGCGACCCTGGAAAACAAGGGCACGCAATTCCTGATGCGGAACGCCCACCTTCCCGGCCCGGTTCTGGGCCTTGCCGCCTGGATCTACGCGGCCGTTGTCTGCCCCTTTGCCGAGTTCATGTCGCGGCGCGGCTGGGTCGCCGTGCTTCTGTTTGTCGCGCTCTACAAGTATGGCGATGCGCTGCTGGGCGTGATGGCGAACCCGTTCTATCTGGAAATGGGCTTCAGCAAGGCGGAAATCGGCGCGGTCAGCAAGGGCTTCGGCCTTGCCATGACGCTTGTCGGCGCGGCGCTGGGCGGCGTCGCCGTGGCCCGTTACGGCATCCTGCGCGCGCTGCTGGTGTGCGGGGTGTTGCAGGCCGCGTCAAACCTTGTCTTCGCGGTGCAGGCCTGGGTCGGGTATTCGCTGCCGATGCTGATGGTGACCATCGCGGCGGAAAATCTTACCGGCGGGATGGGAACGACCGCCTTTGTCGCCTATCTGTCGAGCCTGACCAATGTCGCCTATACCGCCACCCAGTATGCGCTGCTGTCCTCGCTCATGGCGTTCGCCCGAACCCTGCTTGCCTCGGGCGGCGGCTGGCTTGCCGATCAGATGGACTGGATCAGCTTCTTCCTGCTGACGACATTGGCGGCCGTGCCGGGTCTGGCGCTGTTGATATGGATGCTCCGGACATTTCCCGCCGAGACCCGAAGACGTCTCGCCCCGGCGGCCCTGGAAACCGACTGAGCGGGTGCAGCATCCGTAATTCGGCTTTGCGCGGCGCGTTGTCGCGGTATTATTGTGCGTCGCAGCATAGAGGGTTATAGTCCCGCCAATTCTTGCGCGGAGCAGTGACATGGACCTTTCGAAAATCCCGGCCGGGCAGAACGTCCCCTGGGACATCAACGTCGTCATCGAGGTTTCGCTGGGCAGCGAGCCGGTGAAGTACGAATTCGACAAGGCGTCCGGCGCGCTGTTCGTCGACCGCTTCCTGCACACCGCCATGTTCTATCCGGCGAATTACGGGTTTATTCCGCATACGCTGTCGGGCGACGGCGATCCCTGCGACGTTCTCGTGGTCGGCCGGCACCCGATCGTCCCCGGCGCGGTCGTCCGGTCGCGGCCCGTGGGCGTGCTGATGATGGAAGACGAGGGCGGGCAGGACGAGAAGATCCTGGCGGTACCCGTCGACAAGCTGCACCCCTATTACAGCAATGTCGGCTCGTACCGGAACCTGCCCGAGATCCTGGTCGAGCAGATCGCGCATTTCTTTGCCCATTACAAGGATCTGGAGACCGGCAAGTGGGCGAAGGTGCTGCGCTGGGGCGAGGCCGACGAAGCCAACAAGCTGATCATGGAAGGCGTGGCGCGGGCGCAGTCCAAGGGCTGATATCCGCGCCGCGGCGACGGCCGCGCAATGCGTGACGATCCGCACCCGGTCGAAGGCGATATCACGCGGCTGACGGTGGACGCCATCGTCAACGCGGCCGACGAATCCCTGCCGGGCGGCGGCGGGGTCGACGGCGCACCCGGATTTGCCCGAATCAGGCGGCCCGTTTCTTCAGGTAGCGATCGGCCAGAACCTCGGCGATCTGCACCGCGTTCAGCGCCGCGCCCTTGCGCAGATTGTCGGACACGATCCACAGGTTCAGCCCGTTCTCGACGGTCGAGTCCTCGCGGATGCGGCTGATGAAGACCGCGTCCTCGCCGGCGCATTCCTGCGGCGTCACATAGCCCTCGGCGGCGCGATGGTCGATGACCGTCACGCCGGGCGCCCTGGTCAGCGCGGCGCGTGCCTCGTCGGCGGAGACGGGGTTCTCGAATTCGATGTTGACCGCCTCGGAATGGCCGATGAAGACCGGCACCCGCACGCAGGTCGCGGATACCAGGATCTTCGGGTCGAGAATCTTCTTGGTCTCGACCACCATCTTCCACTCTTCCTTGGTCGAGCCGTCATCCATGAAGACGTCGATATGCGGGATGACGTTGAAGGCGATCTGCTTGGGGAAGCGTTCCTTGACGATCGGATCGTTGACATAGATCGCGCGCGTCTGCCGGAACAGCTCGTCCATCGCTTCCTTGCCGGCGCCGGAGACCGACTGATAGGTGGCGACGACGACGCGGCGGATGGTCGCCAGGTCGTGCAGCGGCTTCAGCGCCACCACCATCTGGATGGTCGAGCAATTGGGATTGGCGATGATGCCCTTCTTCGTATAGCCGGCGATGGCGTCCGGATTGACCTCGGGCACCACCAGCGGCACGTCCGGATCCATCCGGAAATGCGAGGTGTTGTCGATCACCACGGCGCCGGCGCGGGCCGCGCGCGGGCTGTGCTCGGCCGAGACCTTGGCGCCCGGCGAGGACAGCACGATGTCGATGCCCTTGAAGTCGAACTTCGCCAGATCCTGCACCTTGACGACATTGTCCTCGCCAAACGAGGCCTCGCTGCCCACCGACCGCTCGCTGGCCAGCGCGACCAGCTCGTCGACGGGGAATTCCCGTTCGGCCAGAATCTGCATGATTTCCCGACCGACATTGCCGGTGGCGCCGACGACCGCAACCTTGTATCCCATGATTCCCGATCCCCGAGTTCAAAACCGGCGCCGATGTAGCGCCGAACGCTGTTTCCCGCAAGGCCGATCCGTACAATCGGCCGAAAATACTTCGGGCCGCTCCCAGGGAGCGGCCCGTCCGGCATCACCTTCCGTGGAAGGGTTCAGCCACCGCTCTGGTTGGGCAGAAGAATCGGCATGGTAGTCCCGGTCGCGACGGTTGCCGCGTCGGACTCCGCCGAAGCCGACTGTTTCACATGGCCGCCGCATTCCGCCTGAGCCACGGAGGCAAATCCCGCAAGACCCGCGAGGGCGATCAGCGACAAAAGCAGTTTCCGCATGAGTGACCTCCTCTTACCTGTTATCCGCCACCAGCCGCCGACGATACGCCCCGCGGCATCGGGGGTCAAGGCAGCGCTTCCGGACCACCGGCATGGAGCGGCCGGCACCGTCTCCGGCTGCCGGCCGCCTTCGATCGTTATCGATTTCGGCGCTACATGAGTGGCTTGCCGTGGACGAACCACTCCAGAACCAGCCACGGCCATGCGGCGCCCTTGCTGGTGGCCTCGATCGTCTTGTACAGCACGTAATCCATGTCACCCCAGTGACGGGACACATAGACGATGACATAGGTGCCAAGGCCCAGCACATACCCCGCGGCCCCCGTCATGAACAAGGCTTTGTTCATGGCACACTCCTTTCGTCAGAGTGTTACGAGGGGTCTTTAGAATCCGGATTCTCGCGCCGATACGTAAACGAATGCTTAACGGTCTGGGGCGCGCCGGGCGCCGGCCTCACATCATCGGCGTGCCGTGCATGAACCATTCATAGGCCATCAGCGGCCAGGCATAGCCCTTGCCCACGCCTTCGATAACCTTGTAGACGAGATAATCCATGTCACCCCGCCAGTATTTGACGGCGTATGCAATGACATAGGATCCATAGCCGAAAATATAGGCGGAACCGCCAAACATGATGACGATCTTGTTCATGGACGCACTCTTCCCGCAGCCCGCCCCCATTCTAGCGGCGCTCCGTTAACGGATTGAGAATGAACGGTTGTCCCGGCAGCCGGCCGATTTCGCGCGGCTCAGGCGCCCAGCTTGTCCAGTTCCTTCAGGATGGCATCGCCCATCTGCCCGGTGGATACCGGCTTCATGCCCGGGCCCAGGATATCGGCGGTACGGATGCCGGCAGCCAGGACATT
>JAHELM010000180.1 GCA_024644185.1 Rhodospirillales bacterium
CCGGGCACAAATGCCGAGCCGGATGGGAAAACGAAGCGGCCGGGCATGAGAATTCGTTAATTCACGCCGATGGCGTCAGGCGCCGATCCGACGCAGCGGTATGGGTTTCGCCGACGCGCTCAGGTCGCGAAACAGGTCGCCCAGCAATTCGCAGGCCAGGGTGCCGTAGCGCTCGCGGATGCGCTGCTCGCCTTCGGGCGAGGCAAGCTGGTTGCGCAGTGGCCGGAACAGGGCCTCCATGAGCATGTGGAATTCGGCTTCGCGGAACGACCAGGCCCGTTCGACCTCGTCCTCGCCCAGCGGCATGTTGGAGACGATCACATCGATCATCCAGAGCCGCCGGCGCGACAGGTCGCTGAAATGCCTGCTGACATGCACCAGGACGTCATTGACGATGATCTGGCTGGTGGGATCGGTGTAGACGTCCTCCCAGTCGAAATCGCTGCCGCGGGCGGTCTGGATGATGCGCACCAGTTCGCGGCAACGGGTCTGGTACTGTTCCAGAAGAACAGGCCCCAGCATCTGTTGCAGGGCCGAGAGGAAGCCAGGCAGGATACGGCGGGACAGGCCCTGTCCCGATGTCACGGGATGATGGGCGGTCGGCAGCAGATGCGCGAAGGGCTTGACCATCAGGCGTTCGAACGGCATCCGGCGGCCGCTTTCCCGGCGCACCTCGTCGATCACCGCCAGGCATTCGTTCCAGCCGGCGCGGTAGAATTCCATCGCGTCCTTGTCGGATCGCGTCTTGAAGCCGTCGATCGCATCCCGGATCTGCTGCCCGTCCAGAACGCCACCCTGGCGCCCGGCCTCGGTGACCAGTTGATCCGCGACCCGCTCCAGAAGGATCTGGGCGATGCTTTTTACCCGGATCGGGCCTGGGCCCAATTCGTCGCCATCGTCATCCAGCATGCACGCTACCCCCTCCTGGCCCAACCGGCCCCGCGTCGGCGGCACGCGTGCCGCCGACCAGAACCCTGTTTAACCGGAAAAGGTAAAAAAATACGAAAGGCGAGGGAACGCCGGTCGTGACCTAGAGTTCACCCAATCCCTCGAGCAGGGTGGCGAGATGCTCCAGCGCGGCCTCGCCGTGCCGTTCGCGCAACTGGGCGCGCTCGCCGCCATTCGCCATCTGGCGCTCCAGACGCGTATAGAGGGCATTCATGACCAGCGCGAATTCGAACGGTCCGAACCCGGTCTT
This sequence comes from Rhodospirillales bacterium, assembly GCA_024644185.1. GTDB lineage: Bacteria > Pseudomonadota > Alphaproteobacteria > UBA8366 > JADFVY01 > JAHELM01. Next base: position 1,199 of record JAHELM010000180.1, read on the forward strand.
GTGGCCGGATCCATTGCGCGGCGCGCCGATACCCGCATTGACCGTCTTGATGAAGGCGTCGCGGCGATGATCGAAATCCTCGAATTCACGGGCGATATGCACCAGGACGTCGTCGATGATATGTGCCGCGCCCGGATCGGCATAGACCTGGTCCCAGCGGAAGGACCGGCCGCTGGCGGCCCGCACGATGCGCACCAGTTCGCGGCAGCGTTCCTGGTAGCGGCCGAAATCCATCGGACCGATCAGGGTTTCGATTACATTCAGATAGCCGGGAATGATTCGCCGGCTCAGATTGCCGGGCGCCCCGTCGGTTTCGCCGCCCTGCGGCAGCAGATGCTCGATCGGCCAGACCATCAGCCGTTCGAACGGCGCCTTGCGATCCTCGCCGCGCTGTTCCTGGTCGAAGACGATTCCGCATTCCGTCCATGCCGTCCGGCACAGGGTATCCATGGCCGGCGAGCGCTCGCGCCGAAAGCGCTCGATCGTCCTGCCGATCTCGTCGGCACCGATCTTGCCGCCATCCTTGGCGGCACGCCCCCGCAATTCTTCGCCTATCAGGTCGATCGCCCGCAGCATGAAAGTGCGTATGCTGGCCGGCCCCGGCCCCAGATCGGCATTCGACTCGTCGCTCATTACTTCGTATTCCTTCCGTCGCGCCGTCCGGCGTGCAGCCAGCTTCGGCTTGATTTCCACGTGGTTCGGGTAGGATAGTCGGCGGCGCTTAATTTTTCCAGAAGAGCCGCATTTTTTGCGCGGCCGTTACGGCAGGCCATGACCGACAAGATCCATATCTATCTCGCCCAGATCGATCCGACAGTGGGCGATATCGCCGGCAATACCGCGCTGATCCGCGGCGCACGGGCCGAAGCCGCGGCCGTCGGCGCCGATCTGGCGGTCTGTCCGGAACTGATCGTTTGCGGCTATTCGCCAGAGGATCTGGTGCTGAAACCGTTCTTTCTCGACCGGGTCGAGTCGGCGGTGCGCGAACTTGCCCTGGAAACCGCCGACGCCGGGCCGGCCTTGCTGGTCAGCGCGCCGTGGCGGCAGAACGGCAAACTTTACAATGCGTTGCTGCTGCTCGACGGGGGTGAGATCGCGGCCACCCGGGCAAAGCACGAATTGCCGAATTACGGCGTGTTCGACGAAAAGCGGGTGTTCGAGTCGGGGCCGCTGCCGGGGCCGATCGCGTTCCGCGGCGTGCGGCTGGGGGCGATGACCTGCGAGGACATGTGGCGGGCCGACGTAACCGAATGCCTTGAGGAATCGGGCGCGGAAATTCTGATTGTCGTCAACGGGTCGCCCTTCGAGATCGACAAGCCCGATCTGCGCGTGCAGATCGCCACGCAGCGCGTCATCGAATCGGGACTGCCGCTGATCTTCGTCAACCAGGTGGGCGGCCAGGACGAGCTTGTCTTCGACGGCGCATCCTTTGTGCTGAATGCCGACCGCGGCGTCGCCGTGCAGGCGCCGGCCTTTCGCGTGGCCGGAATCGCGACCGCCTGGACCCGCGGCGCTGCCGGCTGGTCGTGCGCGCTTTCGCATCGCCAGGCGCCGCCGGAGGACGAGGAGGCGATGTACCGCGCGATGGTGCTCGGTCTTGGCGATTATGTGGCCAAGAACGGCTTCCCTGGCGTCCTGATCGGCCTGTCCGGTGGGGTCGATTCGGCGCTGACGGCGGTGGTGGCGGTCGATGCGCTGGGGGCGGACAGGGTCCGCTGCGTGATGATGCCGTCACCCTATACCAGCCGGGAGAGTCTGGACGATGCCGCCGAATGTGCGCGCCGTCTCGGCGTGACGCTGGACGAGATCGCCATCGCGCCGGCGATGCGGGCCTTCGAGACAATGCTGAAGCCGGTTTTCGCCGGCCTGGCGCCCGACACGACGGAAGAGAACATCCAGGCGCGCAGCCGTGGCATCGTCCTCATGGCGCTGTCCAACAAGCTGGGACACATGCTGCTGACCACCGGCAACAAGTCCGAGATGTCGGTCGGCTACGCCACGCTCTACGGCGATATGGCGGGCGGGTTCTCCGTGCTGAAGGACGTTTACAAGACCGAGGTCTACAAGCTGTCGCGGTGGCGCAACGGGAACCGGCCCGACGGGTTCCTGGGACCGGCGGGAGATCCGATTCCCGCCAATATCCTGACGCGGGCGCCGACGGCCGAATTGCGGCCCGGCCAGACCGATCAGGATTCGCTGCCGCCCTACGATGTTCTGGACGATATCCTGCGTTGCCTGATCGAGGGCGATCTGGGTGTCGACGAGATCGTTGCCCGCGGCCACGCGCCGAAACTGGTGCAGAAGGTGTGGGGGATGCTGGATCTGGCCGAATACAAGCGCCGCCAGGCGCCGCCGGGGGTCAAGCTGACGCATCGGGCCTTCGGCCGCGACCGGCGCTATCCGATCACCAACGCGTTCCGGAAGATCCTGTGACATGACGATGGTGAAGGTTCGCTTCGCGCCCAGCCCGACCGGTTTCCTGCATGTGGGCAATGCCCGGTTGGCGCTGGCCAACTGGCTGTTTGCGCGGCGCATGGGCGGCGTTTTCCTGCTGCGGCTGGACGATACCGATGTCGAACGCTCGCGCGCCGAATACGCCGCCGGGATCGAGGAGGATATTCGCTGGCTTGGGCTGGACTGGGACGAATTCGCCCGCCAGTCCGACCGGATGGCCCGCTACGACGGCGCGGCGGAACGGCTGAAATCCGCCGGGCGGCTGTATCCCTGCTACGAAACGGCGGAGGAGCTTGCGCTGAAGCGCAAGATCCAGCTCGGCCAGGGCAAGCCACCGGTTTACGACCGCGCCGCCCTGAAGCTGGACGCCGGCGCGCGCGCCGCTCTCGAGGCCGCCGGCCGGCGGCCGCACTGGCGCTTCCTTCTGCTGGACGAGCCCGTGGAATGGCGGGACCTGGCGCGCGGGGTGGCGCATTTCGAGTCCGGCCATATGAGCGACCCGGTGCTGCTGCGCGAGGACGGCCAGCCGCTCTATACCCTGTCCTCGGTGGTCGACGATTGCGAAATGGGGATCACCCAGGTCATTCGCGGCGAGGACCACGTGGCCAACACCGCTGTACAGATCCAGATATTCCGGGCGCTTGGCTGCGCGGTGCCGGAATTCGCCCATCTGCCGCTGCTGGTCGGGGCCGACGGCAAGCCGCTGTCGAAGCGGCTGGAGAGCCTGAGCCTGAGGGCGCTGCGGGCGTCGGGGATCGAGCCGATGGCGCTGTGCGGCTATCTGGCGCATCTCGGCGCGCCGGTGGCGGCGACGGGGAACGAGACGCTTGCGGCGCTCGCGGCGACGTTCGAGATCGGTGGATTCGGCCGGGCCCAGCCACGCTTCGACCCGGCCGAGCTGGAGCATCTGAACGCCCGCGTGCTGCATCATCTGCCGTTCGAGGCGGTCAGGGCGCGGTTGGCGGAGCTGGGTATCGGCCAAGCCGATGCGGCGTTCTGGAAGACGGTGCAGCCGAATCTCGGGACCCTGGCGGAAGCTGCCGATTGGTGGCGTATCCTGCATGGCAGGGTGGACGGGGAAATCGCCGACCCGGCGTTCTGCGCCGAGGCGGCGCGGCTGTTGCCGGCCGAACCCTGGGACGAAAATACCTTCCAGGCCTGGACCGGGGCAGTCAAGGCGGCGACCGGGCGCAAGGGCCGCGACCTGTTCATGCCGCTGCGCCTGGTTCTGACCGGCACGGAGCATGGACCGGAATTGAGGCTTCTGTTACCTATGCTCGGCCGCCGGCGTGTGCTGGCCCGGCTGGCCGGTGAAAACGCCTGAGGGGAAGTTCCGTGACGTTGCGCATCCACGACACCATGAGCCGCGAAAAGGTCGATTTTGCGCCGATCGACCCGAGCCATGTCGGGGTCTATGTATGCGGGCCGACCGTGTACGATCTTGCCCATATCGGCAATGCCCGGCCGGTGGTGGTGTTCGACGTTCTGGTGCGGCTGCTGCGGCGGCTTTTTCCGCGCGTGACCTATGTCCGCAACATCACCGATGTCGACGACAAGATCAATGCGCGGGCGGCTGAGTCGGGCGTAAACATCCGCGATCTCACCGACCGTACCGCCCGCCAGTTCCACGACGACATGGAAGCGCTGGGCGCGCTGCCGCCGGATATCGAGCCACGGGCGACCGAGCATATCGCCGGGATGATCGCCATGATCGCGGTGCTGATCGAGCGCGGCAACGCCTATGCCGCCGATGGGCATGTGCTGTTCAGCGTGCCGTCGATGGCGGATTACGGACGGCTGTCGCGCCGCGACCGTGACGAACTGATCGCCGGCGCCCGCGTCGAGGTGGCCCCCTACAAGCGCGATCCGGCCGATTTCGTGCTGTGGAAGCCGTCGCCGCCGGAACTGCCTGGCTGGGACAGCCCCTGGGGCCGCGGCCGGCCGGGCTGGCACATCGAATGCTCGGCGATGAGCCTGAAATATCTGGGCGCCAGCTTCGATATCCATGGCGGCGGCCAGGACCTGATCTTTCCGCACCACGAGAACGAGATCGCGCAGTCGCGCTGTGCGCATCCGGGTTCGACCTTTGCGAAATACTGGATGCACAACGGCTTCCTGATGGCCGAGGGCGAGAAGATGTCGAAATCGCTCGGCAATTTCTACACCGTGCGCGAGTTGCTGGACGAATTTCCGGGCGAGGCGATCCGTCTCGTGCTGTTGCAGACGCATTACCGCCAGCCGCAGGATTTCACCAAGGACGGTCTGGCGCAGGCGAAGGCGACGCTGGACCGCTTCT
>JAHELM010000181.1 GCA_024644185.1 Rhodospirillales bacterium
GCGCAGCGCCGCGGGGATGCGGGCCGGCCGGCCGGCCGGTCCAAGGCATGCGAGGTCTACCGTAATGTGCACGAGATCCTCGGTACCGCGCCGGACGATCTGTTCGGCCGCCAGGGTGGCTCCGCCAAGTTGCAGAACCCGCGAATGGACCGCAAGCAGGTCGTCGAGGACGGCCGGACGGCTGTAATCGACCGTGCAGCGGCGAACCACGAACATCATGCCATCCTTCAGCATACGGACATAATGGCCGCCGCCGACATCGCGCAGAAACTCGGTCCGCGCCCGCTCGGCGAATTTGAGGTAATTTGCGTAATACACGATCCCGCCCGCGTCCGTGTCTTCGTAATATACCCGGACCGGCGTTAAGTGGGTGCCGGGGGCCGCCGCTTCAAGCGTCGCCATCTTCGTCCTCCCCGCCACCGAGCAGATCGAGCTGGGCCGCCATCACGCCCGCCGGTGGCGTCCGCCCCAGATAGGTCCAGCCCTGCACGGCCAGCATGCGGCCGCGCGGCGTGCGCTGCAGCAGGCCCTGCTGCACGAGGTACGGTTCGATCACTTCTTCCAGCACGTCGCGCTGCTCCGACAGCGCCGCGCCCAGGGTTTCCACGCCCACCGGCCCGCCGCCGTAATTGTCGGCGATGCAGGCCAGGTAGCGCCGGTCCATGGCATCGAGGCCGCGCGGATCGACGTCCAGCCGTCCAAGCGCCTTGCCCGCGGCCGCGGCATCGATCTCCGCTTGCCCGTCGATCGCCGCGAAATCGCGCACCCGGCGCAACAGCCGGCCTGCGACGCGCGGCGTGCCTCGGCTGCGTCGCGCCACCTCGCCCGCCCCCTCGGGCGTCATTGCCACGCCCAGCAGCCGGGCGTTGCGTTCGACGATTACCGTCAGCTCGTCGACGGTATAAAACTCCATGCGCAGCGGGATGCCGAACCGCTCGCGCAACGGCCGGGTGATAAGACCGGAGCGCGTGGTCGCCCCGACCAGCGTGAAGGGCGGCAGATCGATACGGATCGACCGCGCCGCCGGTCCCTCGCCGATGATCAGATCGAGTTGGAAATCCTCCATCGCCGGATAAAGGATCTCTTCGATCGCCGGGCTCAGCCGATGAATTTCGTCGATGAAAAGAACGTCGTGTCTCTGGAGATTGGTCAGAATCGCCGCCAGATCGCCGGCCTTGGCGAGAACCGGGCCGGAGGTGGCGCGAAACCCAACCCCCAGTTCGCGGGCGACAATCTGCGCCAGCGTCGTCTTGCCCAGGCCGGGCGGGCCATGCAGCAATACATGGTCCAGCGCCTCGCCACGCGCCCGCGCCGCCTGGATGAAGACGGCCAGGTTACCGCGCACCGCCTTCTGGCCGATAAAATCGTCCAGCGCCTGCGGCCGCAGCGAGGTCTCTGCCCCATCGCCGGATTCGAAATCCGGTCGGACCATGGGATTCGGCGCCTCGATCACCGCGACAACTCCTCAAGTCCGGCCCGGATCAGGTCGGCCAGCGCCGCGCCATCGCCGAGCCGCGACCCCGCCCGCGCCACCGCCGCGAAGGCCTCGCTGCGGCCATAGCCGAGATTGACCAGCGCCGACACCGCGTCGGAATCCGCCGTCGCCGGAGGCGGGATCGCCCCCCTGCCCTTACCCATGGTCGCCGCGGCGCCGAGCGCGATGCCCCCCAGTTTGTCCTTGAGTTCCAGGACGATGCGCCCCGCCAGCTTGGGGCCAACGCCGTTGGCGCGCGACACCGCCGTCTTGTCGCCGGACGCGATGGCCCGCGTCAGTTCGTCGGGCGACAGCACCGAGAGCACCGCCAGCGCCACCCGCGACCCGACGCCCTGCACCGTGGTCAACAGGCGGAACCAGTCATGTTCCGCGCCGTCGAGGAAGCCATAGAGGTGAATATGATCCTCACGAACATGGGTTTCGATCTCCAACTGGATCGTCCCGCCGATCGCCGGCAGGCGGCCCAGCGTGCGGCCTGAACAGAAAACCAGGTAGCCGACGCCGCCGACATCGATCACCGCACGGTCGTCGCCCTGCACGGCCAGGATACCGGTCAGCCGCGCGATCACCGGATTCCCCCTGCCGCCAGATCCGCGCGCCAGCGCTGGCCCGTTGCCGCATAATGCGCATGGCAGATTGCCACCGCCAGCGCGTCCGCCGCGTCGGCACTGGAGAATTGGCAACCCGGCAACAACCGCGACACCATCATCTGCACCTGTTCTTTCCTGGCATGGCCAGCACCAACCACCGCCTTCTTGACGCGGTTCGGTGCATATTCCGCGACCGGAATACCCAGCAGCGCCGGCGCCAGCAACACCACGCCGCGCGCCTGTCCCAGCTTCAGCGTCGACTCCGGGTTGACGTTGACAAAGGTCTCCTCGACGGCGGCTCCGTCCGGGCGGTAAGTTTCAAGCACCGTCGCCAGCCCGTCATGCAGGGCCTTCAGCCGCGATGCCATATCGCCATCGGCTGGTGGCCGAACCGTGCCGTCCGCCACATAGCGCAAGCGGTTACCTTCGGCTTCGATCACGCCCCAGCCTGTATGCCGCAGTCCCGGATCGAACCCGATCAGCCGCATCAACCCCTCTCAAGCCTCACGCGGTCAACCGCGAGAGAATGTCTTCGTCAATCTCGAAATTGGCCGCGATCGACTGCACGTCGTCGCTGTCGTCCAGCGCGTCCAGCAACTTCAGAACCGTGGCCGCCGTTTCCTCGTCCAGCGGTATGGTGGATTGCGGCCGCCAGACCAGCTTCGTCGATTCCGCGGCGCCAAATCTGGCCTCCAGGGCGCCAGCGACGGCGTGAAGCTCGTCTGGCTCGCAGCTCACCAGGTGGCTGGACGCGTCGCTTTCCACATCCATCGCGCCGGCCTCGAGCGCTGCCTCGAACATCGCCTCGGCCGCGGCTGCGCCGGCCGGATAGGTAATTTCCCCGGCGCGGCTGAACATGAAGCTGACGGCGCCAGTCTCGGCCAGATTGCCACCATGCTTGTTGAACGCCGAGCGGATTTCCGATGCGGTGCGATTGCGGTTGTCGGTCAGCGCCTCGACGATCACGGCGACGCCGCCCGGAGCGTAACCCTCATAGCGGATATCCTCGTAATCCTCGCCCTCGCCGGCACCCGCGCCCTTCTTGATCGCGCGCTCGATGTTATCCTTGGGCATGTTGTTCGAACGGGCTGCGGTTATCGCCGCGCGCAGCCGAATGTTGGAATCCGGGTCCGCCCCGCCAATCTTGGCGGAAACCGTCAGTTCCCGCCCCAGCTTGGCAAACAGACCGGCGCGCTTTTTGTCCTGCGCGCCCTTGCGATGCATGATGTTCTTGAATTGTGAATGGCCGGCCATTTCGATATCCGAATTCTTCCTTGAACCCGCTATGTACTGTGAGGTACCCTAGTTTACTACACCATATCTAGTGAAGCGGCGAGGGCAAAACAATTGCGTACCGGGCCATCGAAGTCCAAGCCGCTGGGTAGCAGCGTTTTATGGCAAGATTGCGGCGCGGGGAAGCCCCAGCGCGGCGGTTTTCTCGCATCGGCGGGTTATCGGTGACGTCCGGCGTGACGTCGCGGGCGCCGATTGGCGGATCTCCTGCCGATCCCGGCGCATTGCCGAGCATTGCCGACGAGGTGCTGGCCAAGGCCGAGGCCGCCGTCGCGCGGCTGGCGGCGGAATATCCGCGTCACGCCAGGCGCGACCTGGAACATCTTCGGTCGCTGGCCGAGCGCATGGGGCGGGAACGTCATGCGCGTGCGGCTCACTACAGCGAGATTGCGCGCATCGCCCATGACATGCGTGGACAGGGTACCCTGTTCGGACAACCGATGATGACGCGCTGCGCGGCGTCGCTGTGCCGCGCTGCTCGAAACGTGGAGGCGCATGACCCTTCGCTGGCTGGGATCGTCCGCCTGCATCTGGCCGCGCTGCAAGCTATTCTGGATGCGGGCCCGGTGGGCCGACGCGACCCAGTGCCCGTGGCGATCGTGGCTGGACTCGGACTTCTGGTCGGCACGCGCCTCCCGGCAAGAAAAATGTTGGCCGTACCGACGGCGCCGGAATAGTTCCGCGCGTTAACCTGGTATTTGCCAAAATCGCTGCACTGTATCCGCCGAGAACACCGGAATGGCGAGACGGGAATGCCCAACGGCACGACGACCGGCGGTCACACGCGGCATAAAGGGCGGCAAGGAATTCTGCTGCGCGTTCGCATCGGAACCCGTGTCCGGTTGCTGGTCGCGCTGGCCGCGGGAGGCGTCGTCACGCTGGCCTTTCTCTATCTGTGGGGCGACGCGCGGATCGAGAGCGCAAACCGTCGCAGCGTTCAGGCTTCGGCGCTGGCCGAGATGAGCGGCCGGGTCGAGCTGGGGATCGCCGAGATGGGCGCCAGCGAGCGCGAGTTCCTGTTGCGCCGAACCGAGCCCCCCGCGCGGGATCAAGCAGCGGCGGCCGAGGGAATCAGCCGAGCACTGGCCGACATACATCGCATTGACGGTGCCGCCGCCGACACCGCGCTGGCGCTTGGAACCGCGCTCGCCGACCATCGCGCCGCATTCGAGGACCTGGCCAAGGCGGAGCGCACCCTGGGCCTGGATGGCGCGCGCGGCCTGCGGAGCATGTTGATGGATCTGGGCGGCGAACTCGAGGCCGGAGCGAGCGCGCTGGGATCCGCGATACTCACGAACAAGATAATTGTCCTGCGCCGCGCCGAGGAAAAATTCCTGACATCCGGCGATGAGGCGTTCCTGCGCATGCTCGACGACGCCCGAGCCGATCTGGAGTTCCGGCTGAACCTGGCGCAACCGGATCCAGATGCCCGGCAGGCGACGATGGGTCTTTACGACTCCTACCGGTCCGGTGCCGCCACCTTCGCCCGCCTCTTTCATGACGAGCACGCGAAGCGCGAGGCCGTGGACGCCAGCTTGCGCGATTTGCGCCCGTACCTCGAAAAATTGCTCGCCGAAGCGCGCGAAGCCAGCACGGCTGCCGATGCGGCGCTTGCCGGAACGCGACGGGACATGCGCGCCCTCATCCTGGGCGCCTCGGTCACGATCCTGATCTTTCTGGTTCTTGGCGGCAGCGCATTGGCGCGCAGCATTATCCGGCCCGTCGATGCCATGACCCGGGCGATGCAGGCGCTGGCCAAGGGCGAACAGAGCCAGACTATTCCCGGCGCCGACCGGCGTGACGAGATTGGCGACATGGCGCGCGCCGTGGCGATATTCCGCGACGGCTTGGCGCGGGCCGAGGTGCTGGCCGCCGAGCAGGCGGCAGAGCACGAGACCCGCTCGCGCCGGGCCGCGGCGGTCGTGTCGCTGACCGCCACACTCGACAGCGTCGTCACGCGCTCGCTGGATGCCGTCACCCGTACCGCCGGGGGCTTGCAGCAAACCGCCGAGACCATGGTATCGGCGGCCGAGCAGACCAGCGACAAGGCCACGCAGGTTACGGCCATTTCCACACAAGCCGCCACCGACGCCGGATCGGTCGCCACCTCGGCCAGCCAGCTTTCCGCCTCGATCGGCAGGATCGGCGATCAGGTCATGCATTCCGCGACCATTGCCGCCGGAGCCGTGCAGGAAATCCATCAGGCGAATTCGGTCATTGAGGCGCTGGAAATATCGGCGGGCGAAATCAATTCGGTGGTCGACCTGATCAACAAGATCGCCGGCCAGACCAATCTTCTGGCCCTGAACGCCACGATCGAGGCCGCGCGCGCCGGCGAGGCCGGCAAGGGCTTCGCGGTGGTCGCCCAGGAAGTCAAGAATCTGGCCAATCAGACCGCCAGGGCCACCGGCGACATCATTGCCCGGATCGAATCGATCCAGGGCAACACCTCACAGGCCGTCAGCGCCATTGGCAAGGTGCAGGGCGTGGTCGGCGAATTGTTCAATATCGCCACCGAGA
>JAHELM010000182.1 GCA_024644185.1 Rhodospirillales bacterium
GGCCGAGATTGCCCTCAACCTGAACCGGGCCCTGACCGTCCGCGGGCGACTGGAGCGTGACCCGACGGCGTTGGCCCGGGCGATGAAGATCGTCAAGGACGTGCTGGAGATATTCACCGCCGAAGCGGCCCCGTTTCAGCGCGCCGAGGCGCTGGATTGCCTGGGGGACACACTGTATGCGCTGGCCGAACAACGCGGCGACCGCGACATCGCCGGGATGGCCGCCGATGCCTTCACGCGGGCGGCCGGCCTGCTCGGCCAAGGCCCGTCATCGAGAACCCTGCGCCGGATCCTGGGAAACATCGACCGCGCCGAACGATTGCGACAAGGACACGCCGCCTGAGGCAGGAAAAAGGGCCGGCGCTGTCGCCGGCCCTTTTGCGCGCGCGTTCTGGCCGCGGCTACTTCTTGCGGTTCTGGCGGTTGTCGACCAGGTCGGTGACCACCGCCGGATCGGCCAGCGTCGAGGTGTCGCCCAGATTCGCGTACTCGTCCTCGGCGATCTTGCGCAGGATGCGGCGCATGATCTTGCCGGAACGGGTCTTCGGCAGGCCGGGCGCCCATTGCAGCCAGTCGGGCTGGGCGATCGGGCCGATCTCCTTGCGCACCCACTGCGCCAGTTCCTTTTTCAGCTCGTCCGTGGGCTGTACGCCGAGTTTCAGGGTGACATAGGCGTAGATGCCCTGGCCCTTGATGTCGTGCGGCGCGCCGACGACCGCGGCCTCGGCCACCTGGGGATGGGCGACCAGGGCGCTTTCCACCTCGGCCGTGCCCATGCGATGGCCCGACACGTTGATGACGTCGTCGACCCGGCCGGTGATCCAGTAATAGCCGTCCTTGTCGCGGCGGCAGCCGTCGCCGGTGAAGTACATGCCCTTGTAGGTCGAGAAATAGGTCTGTACGAAGCGGTCGTGGTCGCGAAACACCGTACGCATCTGGCCGGGCCAGGAATCGGCGATACAGAGATTGCCCTCGCAGGCGCCGGACATTGCCTTGCCCTCGGTATCGACGATCACCGGCGTGATCCCGAAGAAGGGCAGCGTCGCCGAGCCGGGTTTGAGCGCGGTTGCGCCGGGCAGCGGGGTGATGAGAATCCCGCCGGTTTCGGTCTGCCACCAGGTGTCGACGATCGGCGAGCGCTTCTCGCCGACGACGTTGTAGTACCATTCCCAGGCTTCCGGGTTGATCGGCTCGCCGACGGTGCCGAGCAGGCGGATCGACTTGCGGCTGGTCTTCTTCACCGGCCCGTCGCCCTCGCGCATCAGCGCGCGGATCGCCGTCGGCGCGGTATAGAAGATGTTGACCTTGTGCTTGTCGCAGACCTGCCAGAAGCGCGAGGTATCCGGGTAGTTCGGCACGCCCTCGAACATCAGCGTGATGGCGCCGTTGGCCAGCGGTCCGTAGACGATATAGCTGTGGCCGGTGACCCAGCCCACATCGGCGGTGCACCAGTAGATATCGCCGTCATGGTAATCGAAGACGTATTGGTGCGTCATCGCCGCGTACACCAGATAACCGCCGGTGGTGTGCAGCACGCCCTTCGGCTTGCCGGTGGAGCCGGAGGTGTAGAGGATGAACAGCGGATCCTCCGCGCCCATTTCCTCGGGCTGGCAATCGGCGGCGGCGGCGGCGCGGGCCTCGTGGTACCAGACGTCGCGGCCGTCCTTCCAGTCGATCTTGCCGCCGGTGCGCCTGACCACGAACACGGTCTCGACCGTCGGGCATTTCGCGCAGGCGGCATCGGTATTGGCCTTCAACGGAATCTTCTTGCCGCCGCGCAAGCCCTCGTCGGCGGTGATCACGCAATTCGAATCGCAATCCTGGATGCGTCCGGCCAGGGAGTCCGGCGAAAATCCGCCGAACACCACCGAATGGACGGCGCCGATCCGCGCGCAGGCCAGCATGGCATAGGTGGCCTCGGGGATCATCGGCATGTAGATGGTGACGCGGTCGCCTTTCTTGATGCCGCGCGCCTTCAGCGCATTGGCCAGGCGGCAGACCTCTTCATGCAGTTGCCGGTAGGTGATGTGCTTGCTGTCCTTCGGATCGTCGCCTTCCCAGATGATCGCTGTCTGGTCGCCGCGGCTGGCCAGATGCCGGTCGATGCAATTGGCCGAGACGTTCAGCGTCCCGTCATGGAACCACCGGACATGCACCTTGTTGCGGAAATCGACGTCCTTGATCCTGGTGTAGGGCTTGATCCAGTCGATCCGCTTGCCGTGCTCGCGCCAGAAACCCTCCGGGTCGTCGATGGAGGCCTTGTACATCCGCTCATAGCCCGCCTTGTCGACATGGGCGCGCCTGGCGACCGCGTCCGGCACCGGGTAGACATGGGTCTCCGACATGATTCAGCTTCTCCCTCTGCGACGACAGATTTGCACGCACCGGTCCCGGGCTCGGCCGGGGCCGGATATTTCCATGCATAATGCGAAGTTTTCAGGCGACTGACAACCACCCGGCCGGCACCCGGCCGGGGCGCGGGCGGTCAGACGGTCAGGGCGGCAACCTTCAGCGCGGCCTGGGTGCGGTTTTCCACCTCCAGCTTGCGCATGATTTGCTTCACATGCGCCTTCACGGTGTTTTCGCACATGTCCAGTTCGGCCGAGATTGTGCGGTTGGACAGGCCCCGCGCCACCAGAACCAGAACCGAGCGCTGGCGCCGCGTCAGGCCAGGAAACGCACCGGAGATGGTCGATTCCAGGGCGTCCGCCGGCCCATCGGCGGCATCGCCTTCCGCCTTCGCCGCGCGTGGCGCGGCGGAGGCCAGCAGCAGAGCCGGCGGCGCGTAGGTACCACCGGCAATCACCAGGTTCAGCGCCGCCAGCATGATCGGGCTGGGCAGGGTCGAAGGCATATAGGCCTGCGCCCCCATCTCCAGCACGCGGCGCACGACGTCGGGATCGGCGGAATCGCACAACACCATCACCGGGTTTTCGGCGATCGCCGCGCACAGATCCCGAAGCGCCTGCAGTCCGGCCCGGTCCGGCCGCACCAGATTGTAGACGACGACATGCCGGAACGCCGGATCGCCGAGAAGGTCCTTGACCCCTTCCGCGCTATCGGCTTCGCGGATGTCCATGGATGGATCGAAGGTTTGCAGCAACAGCCGCAAGCATTCCCGGCACAACCGCCGGTCGTCGGTGACGATAACCCGGATCGGGAGACTGCCCGTTCGGCGAACGCCCGCCGACGGGGCGGGCCGGACTCGCGCTAAAGCCTTCGGCGCGCCAGACGCGCGACTGGCCGTTCTCATCATGCAATGCGACCCTTCGGATTCTCGCGGCGTCGCCGCGAAACCGCGGGTGACGCAGCCAGTTATTTTGGCGGGACGATAGCATGAATAATGTATTAGGGCCGAAATATTTCTGCCTTGGCTTGCGCATTTACCATATAATACAACGTATAGGAGAATAATGCATTTCGGCTCGACGCAATACGAGCGTGCGCTTGTAATAGTGCAACCCGGCCTTTGTAATTTTATTACCGAACGGAGGGAAGGACGGCCCGCGGATCAGACGAGGATCTCTCCATCGCGCAGATCGAGGGGCAGGCGGCGCAGCTTTTTTCCGGGACAGGGCCCGGCGACGCAGACCCCGTCCTCGATGCGGAACAACGCGCCATGGGTGGCGCATTGCACATGCGCGCGATCGCGCGACATGAAGCGGTCCGGCTCCCAGTCCAACGGCGTGCCCACATGCGGGCAGGAATTGACATAGCCGTAGGCGTGGCCGCCGCGCCGCACCACGAACACGTCCCGCTCGCCGCCGGCCAGCGCCTCGGCCTCCGCCGGCGCGAGGGTGAAACCCCGCCCCTCGCCATCGGGAATATCGTCGAGGCGGCAGAGTGCCCGGCTCACGCCACGGTCTCTCCCATGCGGCAGATCAACGCCCATTCGGCCCCGCCGATCGGCATCACCGACAAGCGCGACTGGCGAATCAGGGCAAGGTCTTGCAGGCGTGGCTCCGCCTTGATCTCGGCCAGCGTCACCGGCCGCTGCATCGGCTTTACTGCCTTGACCGCGACCATGCCGAACCGCCCCGAGGCATCGGTCGGGTCGGGATGGTATTCCCGCACCACCTCGACAATACCGACGATCTGCTTCTCGTTGACCGAGTGATAAAAGAAGGCGCGATCGCCCAGGCGCATCGTCTTCATGTTGTTGGCGGCCTGGTAATTGCGCACGCCGTTCCACCCCTCGGAGTCCACCTTGGTCTGGTCGTCCCAGGACCAGGCGCCGGGTTCCGATTTCAGTAGCCAGTAGGCCATTGCCAATCCCTCTCGTCTCGCGGAGCCGGCTGTCCGGCGCGCCCGCACTGTGCCATGCCCGGGCGCCACCGGCCAAGGCTAACCGCCGGGAATCGCCGGCGCCTTGTTTTCCACCGTGGTCGACAGGGCAACCGAGGAGACGGTTCGACCCAGATCGCGGAACCGGTCGATCACCCGCTCCAGATGCCCGACCGATCCGACCGCCAGCTTCAGGAAGAAACTGTCCTCGCCGGTAACGTGATGGCAGTCGATCACCTCCGGCAGATCGAGCGCCAGTTGCCGGATCGCCTGATACTTGTTTCCCGGGCAGGTGACACGCATGAAGGCCGTCATCGGCCAGCCCAGCCGAGCCCGGTCGACAATGGCGCGATAGCCGCCAATCAGCCCGGTGTCTTCCATCCGGCGCACCCGCTCGGCAACCGCCGGCGGCGAAAGCCCGACACGGCGTCCCAACTCGCTGAGCGGAATGCGGCCATCGCGCTGCAGGATCGCCAGCAGGTTCCGGCCAATTTCGTCGAGCTCGCCTTCGAATTCCATGGCAAATCCACCATATTGCCGTTCTATCGATTGATAATTTATCTTTCGACAGTTGTTTATATATTCCTGATGCGTTTCCGGCAATGTATTCTATTGAAATTATCGTTCCACCCCTTCGATTCGACGGTGCGGCATGCCCCTGTCCCTGATCCTGTTCGCCAAGGCCGCCGGCATCGGCTTGCTTCTGGCCGTGCCGGTGGGGCCGATCGGCCTGCTATGTTTGCGGCGCAGCCTGACGCTGGGCATGGGCGCGGGCCTGGCGACCGGGCTGGGCGCGGCGACGGCGGATGCGATCTATGCCGCGCTGGCGGCCTTCGCGCTGGGCGTGGCGTCGCCGTTCCTGGCGCAGGCGGACTGGCTGGGCACGGTCGGCGGCATCGTCCTGATCGGGCTGGGGTTGCGCGACCTGCTGGGCGCCGGCGCGACGTCGGCGCCAGCCAGCTTGCGGGGGCATCTCGGGGCCTGGGCGGGGACCGCCCTGCTGACGCTGGCAAATCCGGCGACGATATTGACCTTCGCGGCAATCGTCGTCGGGCTGGATCTGGTACCGGACATGGTGTCACCGGCGGACGGCGCGGTGTTCGTCGCCGGCGTATTCGTGGGATCGGCGCTGTGGTGGGTGGTGCTCAGCTTTCTCGGCGGGCGGCTGGGCGGCCGGATGCCGCCGGCGGCAATCGCCTGGACCCGGCGCGCGGCGGGGATTGCCTTCGTCGGCTTCGGGCTGATCGCCATCCTCGGATAGGGTTCAGGCCGGCGTATCCTCGTCGCGGCCCATGGCGCTGACCAGCATCAGATACAGCTTGCCGACATCGGCGGTCAGGAACGTCGAGTGCAGCAACTGCTCGGGATCGCATTCCCGCGCCTCGGCCAGCATGCGCTCGAACTGATCGACATATTGCGTGACGTAGCGGCGCATTTCCTCGTTGCGCTTCAGCTTCTCGCCGACCCGGGCGATGCTGGCGCTGGAGTTCCGATTGCGCAGCAGCGAGCGGGTGAAAACGCTCCGGTCACCGCCGATATAGCGCTTCCAGTCGACC
>JAHELM010000183.1 GCA_024644185.1 Rhodospirillales bacterium
GGCGCGCGCCTCGGCCTCGGGCAGGGCGGCCAGCAGAACCCGGCCCATGGAGGTGCAATAGGCCGGCAGGCGGCTGCCCACGTTCAATCCGATCGACAGCACCCGGCGCTGCGAGGCGCGCGCCACATAGACGATGTCCGTGCCTTCCAGCACCGCCGCCGAGCAGGAGTCCTGCGTCGCCTCGGCGATCCGCTCCAGCCAGGGCTGAAGCAGCCGGGGCAGCGGCCGCGCGGCGAGCCACGCATAGCCCAGCCGCAGCACCCGCGGGGTCAGCGCGAAACCGCGACCGTCCTGTTCGGCATAACCGGCCTGCACCAGGGTCAGCAGGCAGCGCCGGGCCACCGCGCGGTCCAGCCCGGCGGCGCGCGCCACCTCGGCGATGGTCAGCCGCTCGCGGCCTTCGCCGAAGGCCTCGATCACCCGCAGGCCCTTGGCGAATCCGCCCATCGTGTCGCCGTCGCGCGGGGTGTCCTGGGGGGGCGCCGGCATGGCTCCTCCGGAAAAATTCGCGATCTGTGCGGATATCGCACGAATGGTTGTATATCGCACTTGACCGGATCGGTCCAGACCCCGTACCGTGCCCGCCGGCAACCAATCCGGAGGATGCGGCATGGCCGTCTTCGCCAGCCTTTCCGAAGCCGTCGCGGCCAATCTGCGCGACGGCGACAGCGTCGCCATGGAGGGCTTCACCCATCTGATCCCCTATGCGGCGGGGCATGAGGCGATCCGCCAGGGCCGGCGCGACCTGACGCTGATCCGCATGACGCCGGACATCCTGTACGACCAGCTGATCGGCATGGGCTGCGCGCGAAAGCTGAAATTCTCCTGGGGCGGCAATCCCGGCGTCGGCTCGCTGCACCGCATGCGCGACGCGGTGGAGAACGGCTGGCCGCGCGCGCTGGAGCTGGAGGAACATTCGCACGCCGCCATGGCGAATGCCTACGATGCCGGCGCCGCCAACCTGCCCTTCGCGGCCCTGCGCGGCTATGTCGGCGCCGACCTGCCGAAGGTGAATCCGAATATCAGGACGGTCACCTGCCCGTTCACCGGCGAGGTGCTGACGGCCGTACCCGCCATCCGCCCGGATGTCGCCATCATCCACGCGCTGAAGGCGGACCGCGCCGGCAACGTGCTGATCGAGGGCATACTGGGCGTCCAGAAGGAAGCCGTGCTGGCCGCCAGCCGCTCCATCGTCACCGTGGAAGAGGTGGTGGACGATTTCGGCCCGCGCTCGCCCAACGCGACGATCCTGCCGTCCTGGACGGTAACCGCCATCGCCGTGGTGCCGGGCGGCGCGTTCCCCTCATACGCACACGGTTATTACAAGCGCAACAACGCCTTCTATCTGGCCTGGGACGCGATTGCCCGCGAGCGCGACAGCTTCGCGGCGTGGATGACGGAAAACGTGCTGGCGAAGGGGCCCGGGGATTTCGCCGCCCTGGCCGGACTTCGATCGGAGGGACCGCGGTCATGACCACCCCCGCGACGCCTACGGAAATGATGACCATCGCCGCCGCCCGCGCGCTGCGGGCCGACGACATCTGCTTCGTCGGCATCGGCGCCCCCTCGGCCGCCTGCAACCTCGCCCGGCTGACCCATGCGCCGGGCATCACGCTGATCTACGAATCCGGCACCATCGGCACCAAGCCCGATATCCTGCCGCTGTCGATCGGCGACGGCGAGCTGTGCGACACCGCGCTGACCACGGTGGCCGTGCCCGAGATGTTCCGCTACTGGCTGCAGGGCGGGCGCATCACTCTGGGCTTCCTGGGCGGCGCGCAGATCGACCGCTTCGCCAATCTGAACACCACCGTCGTCGGCCCCTACGACAAGCCCAGGGTACGCCTGCCCGGCGGCGGCGGCGCGCCCGAGATCGCCGCGCATAGCGGCCAGGTTTTCGTCACCATGGCCATGGGCACCCGGGCCTTCGTGGAAAAGCTGCCCTTCATCACCTCGATGGGTCATGGCGAGGGCGGCGACCACCGCGCGCGCCTTGGCCTGAAGACCAGGGGGCCGACCAGGATCATGACCGATCTCTGCGTCATGGAGCCCGACCCCGAGAGCAAGGAACTGACCGTCGTCTCCCTGCATCCCGGCGCGACACGTCAGGAGGTGCGGGACAATTGCGGCTGGACGCCGCGCTTCGCCGCGAACCTGGCGGAAACGCCGCCGGCGACCGACCGGGAATTGTCGGTACTGCGCGACCTGCACGCCCGCACGAAAAAGGCGCATTCGGGCGGGTGAGACGGGGTGGGGCGGGATCGCGGCAGCCGGCCGCGCGCCGCCACCGCCACCGCCGCCGTCGCCCCGCCGCCCCCCCGCGACCGCGTATCGCGCTTCCAAATCGGCGCGCATGGTTCTAGCATCCGCGGCGCAAATGCGAAGGGTGTTGCGCCGTGCATGTCCGTTATCCGATCTGGTTGCGCTGGGCAGGGGCGCCGGGGGCGGTTCTGTTCGCCACCATGTATGCGCTTGAATCGGCGACCCGCGCGCTTCTGGCCACCGTCATCACGGTGCAGGCGCTGGAGTTGCTGCACGATGCGCGCAGCGTCAGCCTGGCCTTCACGGCGGTCGGGCTGTGCGCGCTGGGCGCCAGCTTCGGCATTCCGGTTCTGGTGCGCCTCAGCTCGCGCCGCTTCGTCTACACGCTGGGCGTCAGCCTGCTGATCCTCGCCCCCGGCCTGTTGTGGACGATCACCGTGCCGGGCCAGGTGGCGGGCATGCTGCTGCGCGTGTTCGGCACCGCCTGCACCTCGATCACCATGAGCCTCTACATCATGCAGTATATCGCGCGGCGCGATCTTACGCGGTCGGAGCCGATGCGCATGCAGTTCTCGGCCGCGGCCTGGACGCTGGGGCCGTGGCTGGGGGTGAAGATCTACCAGGATTTCGGGCCGACCTATGTCTACGGGCTCAGCGCCAGCTTCGCGCTGGTGCTGCTGTTGTTCTTCTGGGTGCTGCGGCTGACCGACAACCCGGTCCTGCCGGCCGCGGTCCGGCCGCCGCCCAGCCCGCTGGGCAGCATCCGCCGGTTCTTCGCGCAGCCGCGGCTGCGCCTGGCCTGGACCATCGTCGTCGGCCGGTCGGCGTTCTGGGTGTTCTATTTCGTCTATACGCCGATCTACATGATCCAGTCCGGTTTCGGGCCGCAGGCCGGTGCGCTGGCGGTTTCGGCCGGCAGCGCCATGCTGTTCGTCACGCCGGTCTTCGGCCGCATCGCCACGCGGGTCGGGCTGCGGCCCGTGCTGACGGTCGCCTTCCTGGGCACCGGCGCCTGCACCGTGATGGCCGGGCTGTTCTTCGACCGGCCGCTGATCGGCGTCGGCTTCCTGCTGCTGGCCACCGTGTTCTGCGTGGCGCTGGACGGGCTGGGCAACATCCCCTTCATCCGCTCGGTCCGGCCGCTGGAACGGCCGCAGATGACCACCGTGTTCCGGACCTATCTGGACATCTCCGAACTGATCACCCCGGCCTTCTTCGCGCTGTTGCTGGGCTTCACGGGCCTGGGCCACGCCTTCGTGGTGTTCGGCCTGATCGTCATCGGCTTTGCGGTCTGGCCGCGCTTTCTGCCGCGCCGGATGTAGATTGCGGCGCGCGGGCGATAGCCGGCTGTCCGCGCGCGCCGGCAAGCTTTCCGAGTCACCTGGGAGGGACGAATTGCGATGCAGCTGAACCGCGACGAACTTCTGAAGGCCTACCGCCTGATGCGCGGCATCCGCGTCTTCGAGGAACGGGTGCATGACGAGTTCGAGGCCGGCCGCATCCCCGGCTTCGTGCATCTCTATGCCGGGCAGGAGGCCTCGGCGGTCGGCGTCTGCATGCATCTCGGCGACGACGACTACATCGGCAGCACCCATCGCGGGCATGGTCACTGCATCGCCAAGGGCTGCGACATCGAGGGCATGATGCTGGAGCTGTTCGCCAAACAGGGCGGGCTGTGCGACGGCAAGGGCGGGTCGATGCATATCGCCGATTTCGACAAGGGCATGATGGGGGCGAATTCCATCGTCGGCGCCGCCGTGCCGCTGGCGCTGGGCGCGGCGCTGGCGGCCAAGACGCTGAAGCGGGGCACGGTCGCCGTGCCGTTCTGCGGCGATGGCGGGTCGAACCAGGGCGGCGTGCTGGAAAGCCTGAATCTCGCCTCGGTCTGGAAGCTGCCGGTGGTGTTCGCCTTCGAGAACAACGGCTATGCCGAAACCACGGCGGCGTCCTGGGCGGTGGCCGGCGGCGATATCGTCAATCGCGCGGCGGCGTTCGGCATGCCGGGCGTGCAGGTGGACGGCTTCGACTTCTTCGCCGTGCATGCGGCGGCCGGGGCGGCGATCGCGCGGGCGCGCGAAGGCGGCGGGCCGACCCTGCTGGAGATCAAGCTGGGCCGCTTCTACGGCCATCACGAGGGCGACAGCCAGACCTACCGGGCCGCGGGCGAGGCGGACCGCCTGCGCGCCGAGCACGACTGCCTGACGCTGTTCCGCCGGCGGGTGGTCGAGGCGGCGCTGCTGGATGCGGACGATCTGGACGCCGCCGACCGCGCCGTGGCCGAGGAGGTCGAGGCCGCGGTGGCCGTGGCCCGGGCCGCCGCGCCGCCCGATGCCGCGGCGCTTTCCACCAACGTCTACGTTTCGTATTGAGGGGAACCGCGACGATGGCCCGGATCATCACCATGCGCAACGCGCTCAGCGAGGCCTTCCGCCAGGTCATGGAGGAAGACCCCACCGTCATCATGATGGGCGAGGACATCGCCGGCGGCCAGGGCGCGCCCGGCGAGGCCGATGCCTGGGGCGGCGATCTGGGCATCACCAAGGGGCTGCTCGGCCGCTTCGGACCGGATCGCGTGCTCGACACCCCGATCAGCGAGACCGCCTATATCGGCGCCGCCGTCGGGGCGGCCACCGCCGGATTGCGGCCGATCGCCGAGCTGATGTTCGTCGATTTCATGGGCGTCTGCTTCGATCCGCTGCTGAACCAGGCGGCGAAGTTCCGCTACATGTTCGGCGGCAAGACCCGCACGCCGCTGGTGGTTCGCACCCAGTACGGGGCGGGCGTCGGCGCCGGGGCGCAGCATTCGCAGAGCCTGTATTCGCTGTTTGCGCATATCCCCGGCCTGAAATGCGTCATCCCGTCGACGGCCTACGACGCCAAGGGTCTGATGATCGCCTCGGTGCGCGACGACGACCCGGTGGTCTTCTTCGAGCACAAGGCGATGTACGACACCGTGCGCGACGACGTGCCGGAACGCGCCTATGCGGTGCCGCTGGGCGAGGCCAATGTGGTCACCGAGGGCGACGACGTCACCATCGTCGCGGTCGGCCGCATGGTGCATTTCGCGCATGAGGCGGTGCGCAAATGCGCCGCCGAGGGAATCGGCTGCGAATTGATCGACCCGCGCACCATCTCGCCGCTGGACGAGGACACGATCCTGGAGAGCGTCGAGCGCACCGGCCGGCTGGTCGTCGTCGACGAGGGCTATCCGCGCTGCGGCTTCGCCGCCGACATCGCGGCGCTGGCGGCCGAGAAATGCTTTCACGCCCTGAAGGCGCCGATTCTGAAGGTGACGCCGCCGCACACGCCGATCCCCTTCGCGCCGAACCTGGAAGAATTGTGGCTGCCCAGCCCGGCACGCATCGCCGAGGCCGTCCGCCGCGTCATGGAATGAGCCCCGTGCCCGAGCTGATCCACTGCATGATGGAGGTGCGCGACCTGTCGGAATCGACCGGGTTCTACGAGGCCGCGCTGGGGTTCCGGGTGGTCGAGCGGCACCGCTACGAGGGCCATTCTCTGGTCTATCTGCACAGCGCGGAAAGTCCCATCGAGATCGA
>JAHELM010000184.1:0-1205 GCA_024644185.1 Rhodospirillales bacterium
CCACCCATATAGGGCGGCATCGCCTTCAACAATTCCTCGCGGCCGTAAAGCACACCGATTCCCGACGGGCCATACAGCTTGTGGCCCGAGAAGACGTAGAAGTCGCAATCCAGATCCTGCACGTCGACCGGGATATGGGTGATAGCCTGCGCGCCGTCGATCAGCACCCTGGCGCCGACGCCCCGAGCCAGGCGCACCACCTCCTTCACCGGCACGATCGTGCCCAGCACGTTCGACATATGGGTAATTGCCACCAGCTTCGTGCGTTGGCTGAGCAGTCGCGCGAAGGCATCGAGGCGGAATTCCCCGTCGTCGGTGACGGGCGCGATCTTCAGCACCGCACCGATCTCGTCGCGCAGGAACTGCCAGGGGATGATGTTGGAGTGGTGCTCCATCTCGGAAATCACGATTTCGTCGCCCGGCTTCAGGAATTTCCGGCCCCAGCTCGCGGCAACCAGATTGATGGATTCCGTGGCGTTGCGGGTCCAGACAATCTCATGCCCGTGCTTTGCATTGAGGAAGCGCCGCACCTTGTCGCGCGCGGCCTCCATGCGATCGGTGGCTATCTGGCTGAGATGATGGATGCCGCGATGCACATTGGCGTATTCGTTTTCGTAGAGATGCCGTTCGGCGTCCAGAACCTGGCGCGGCTTCTGCGCCGAGGCGGCGCTGTCCAGGAATACCAGCGGCTTGCCATGCACGGTGCGCGTCAGGATCGGAAAATCCCGCCTTACGGCCTCGACATCGAAGCCGGCCCTTGCCTTCACCTGTCCAACTGCCGCGCTCATGTCCTGCCCTCCGCCGCATGCCGGGCCTCGACCCAGCCGGCGATGCGTGCCGCGAAGGCTTCGGCCAGCGCCGTGTGTCGCATTTCGCCGACCGCCTCGGACAGGAAGGCGGAAACCAGCATGTCACGCGCCGTCGCCTCGTCGATGCCGCGTGCGCGCAGGTAGAACAGCGCCATGTCCTCAAGTTCTCCGGCGGTCGCCCCGTGAC
The DNA here is from genome assembly GCA_024644185.1 of Rhodospirillales bacterium. Classification (GTDB taxonomy): domain Bacteria; phylum Pseudomonadota; class Alphaproteobacteria; order UBA8366; family JADFVY01; genus JAHELM01. The sequence goes on from JAHELM010000184.1 coordinate 997, forward strand.
TGCACTTCACGTCGTCGGCATGGATTTCCAGCTCGGGCTTGCTGTCGATTTCGGCCTCGCGCGACAGCAGCAGAGTCTTGTTGATCTGTCGGCCATCGGTTTGCTGGGCTCCGCGGGCAACCACGATCCGGCCCTGGAAGACGCCGCGCGCGCGGCCGTCGAGAACGCCCTTGAACACCTGGCTTGAGCGGCTGCCCGGGGCGCGATGT
>JAHELM010000184.1:1215-5807 GCA_024644185.1 Rhodospirillales bacterium
TGCTGCCGACCGGCACCCAGATAGGCGCCGTTCAATCTGCACTCCGCGCATTTTCCATTGATCGCAATGTGCACTTCGTTTCGCGCCAGCGCCGCGCCGCGCTGCAACACGAAGCCGTCATAGACGGCATTGTCGGCAAGCGTTACCCGCGTCAACGCGACGTGGAAGGATTCCGCACCCTCGTCCTGCAATTTGCCATGGGTCAGCGTCGCGCCCTCGGCCAGCGTGACGTCCATCACGCCATTCGACAAAAGGACGCTTGCGGCGCATGTGGCATGGCTTTCCGCCAGCACCAGCGCGGCGCCGCGGCCCACATGGACCACATGCCGCGGATGAAAGGCGATCGCGCCGTCCTCAGAATATCCAAGTGAAATCAAATGAATGGGTGTTTCGACCTTGACGCCCTCGGCAACATCCAGCGCCAGACCGTCTTCCATGAAGGCGGCGTTCAGCGCGGCCAGCGCCCCGTCCCGCGCCTCGCCGACCGGGGCCAGGCGGCCTTCCAGGGCGGCCGGCTCATGCGCCAGCAGGTCGCCCAGCCCGCGCGCCGTCACCCCGTCGGGCAGACGGTCCAGATCGGACAGATCGGCCCGCAGGAAGCCGTTGACGAAGACGATGCGGCAGGCCCCGTCGATTGCCAGCGCCGCAGCCGCGGGGACAGTCGCCAGACGGGCGGCGCCCGCCGCGGTCGCCGGCGCGAATTCCGGCTTCGCCAGATCGCCCAAACCGGTATACCGCCACGATTCGACCCGCCGACCGGGCAGGCCATTGGTCCGGAACGCCGCGATCGCCGCCTGTCGCAAATCGTCCAGCCAAGGCGCTCCGGCCCCCGCCAGGGTTGGTGCCGACGCCTCGAAGGCGCCCGCCAGGGCCAATTCGGTCTTGTCGTTCTTACGCATGAACGCCTCGCCCTCAGGCCGCCGCCGCGCCGACGTATTCGGCGTAGCCCTTGGCCTCGAGCTCCAGCGCCAGTTCCTTGCCGCCGGATTTTACGATGCGGCCGTCGGCCAGTACATGCACGCGGTCGGGCACGATATAGTCGAGCAGCCGCTGGTAGTGAGTGATGACCAAGGTCGCCCGCGCCGGATCGCGCAGCGCATTCACGCCTTCCGAGACGATGCGCAGCGCATCGATGTCGAGGCCTGAATCGGTTTCGTCGAGCACCGCAAGCTTCGGCTCCAGCACCGCCATCTGCAGGATCTCGTTGCGCTTCTTCTCGCCGCCGGAAAATCCGACATTGACCGCCCGCTTCAGCATCTCGTCGCCGACGCCCAGCGGCTTGGCCTTGTTGCGCACGTATTTCAGGAACTGCATCGCGTCCAGCGCGCCCTCGCCGCGCGCCTTGCGCACCGCGTTCAGCGCCGTTTTCAGGAAGGTGGTGTTGCTGACACCGGGGATTTCCACCGGGTACTGAAAGGCCAGGAACAGGCCGGCGCAGGCGCGCTCCTCCGGGTTCATGTCCAGCAGGTCGCGGCCCTCGAACAACACCTGACCGTCGGTCACCTCATAGCCATCGCGCCCGGCGATGACGTAGCTGAGCGTGCTCTTGCCGGCGCCGTTGGGCCCCATGATGGCGTGCACCTCGCCAGCCTCGATCGTCAGGTTCAGGCCCTTCAGGATCGGCTTGCCCTCGACCTTCACATGCAGGTTGCGGATTTCCAGCAATGCCATTGTATTTCCGTTCTCCGTTCGCTCTTGTCCGCGCCGGCCTCAGCCGACGCTGCCTTCAAGGCTGATGCCGATCAACTTCTGCGCCTCGACGGCGAATTCCATGGGCAGGTGCTGCATGACCTCCTTGCAGAACCCGTTGACGATCAGTGACACCGCTTCTTCCGCGCCGATACCGCGCTGACGGCAGTAGAACAACTGATCCTCGCTGATCCGCGCCGTCGTCGCCTCGTGCTCGATGCGGGCGGTGGGATTGCGCGATTCGATATAGGGCACCGTGTGGGCGCCGCAGGTGTCGCCGATCAGCAGGCTGTCGCACTGGGTATAGTTGCGCGCGCCCTCGGCCTTGGGCTGCATGCGTATCAGGCCGCGATAGGTGTTGTCGGCACGGCCCGCCGAGATGCCCTTCGAGATGACTGTCGAGCGCGTGTTGCGGCCGCGATGGATCATCTTGGTCCCGGTATCGGCCTGCTGGCGGTTGTTGGTGATGGCGACCGAATAGAACTCTCCCACCGAATTATCTCCGGTCAGGATGCAACTTGGATATTTCCAGGTGATCGCCGAGCCGGTTTCGACCTGCGTCCAGGAAACCTTGGCGTTCCGGCCGATGCAATGGGCGCGCTTGGTAACAAAATTATAGATACCCCCCACGCCGTTCTCATCGCCGGGATACCAGTTCTGCACGGTGGAATACTTGATCTCCGAATCGTCCAGCGCCACCAGTTCGACCACGGCGGCATGCAGTTGGTTCTCGTCGCGCTGCGGCGCGGTACAGCCCTCCAGATAGCTGACATAGGCGCCTTCGTCGGCGACGATCAGCGTGCGCTCGAACTGCCCGGTGTTCTTGGCGTTGATCCGGAAATAGGTCGACAACTCCATCGGGCAGCGCACCCCCTTGGGGATGTAGACGAAGGACCCGTCGGTGAACACGGCGCTGTTCAGCGTCGCGAAGTAATTGTCGGTATAGGGCACCACGGTGCCGAGATACTTGCGCACCAGATCGGGATGCATCTTTACCGCCTCGGAAATCGGGCAGAAGACAATTCCTTCCTGCTCAAGCCGCGCCTTGTAGGTGGTGGCGACCGAGACGCTGTCGAATACCGCGTCCACCGCCACGCCGGCCAGCCATTCCTGCTCTTTCAGAGGAATGCCCAGCTTCTCATAGGTTTCCAACAGCTTGGGATCGACCTCGTCGAGACTCTTCGGCCCGTCTCCTGTCTTCGGCGCGGAATAGTAATAGGCATCCTGATAGTCGATCGGCGCGATTTCCAGCTTCGCCCAATCCGGCGATTCCATCTCCAGCCATGCGCGATAAGCCTTCAGGCGCCACTCCAGCAGCCATTCCGGCTCGTCCTTCTTCGCCGAGATGAAGCGGACGGTGTCCTCGCTCAGCCCTTACGGCGCAACATCGGACTCGATGTCGGTGATGAAACCGTATTTGTACTTCTCGTCGGTGACCGAGCGAAGCTGGTCGATGGTGTCGGGCGTTGCCGCCATGTCTCAATTCCTCAAGTCAAAAAGGCGCTCAATGGCCGGTCGGCTTGGCCGGGCTGGCAAAGCGTCCGCCGGAGACCGGCAGATCGATAAAATTCGGTGGCACCGCCACCTCGGCCAGCGACATCGATTGCAGGGTCCGTTTGACCGCCGCGTTAACCCGGTCCCAACAGCCGCGGATCGGGCACAGGCTTTCCACCATGCAGCCCACGGCGCCATCGACGCAGGCGGTGACCGCAACCGGCCCCTCCAGCGCGTCGATGATGTCGGCAACGCTGATCTCGCCAGCCGGCCGCGACAACGCGTACCCGCCCCGCATGCCGCGCGCGGACGTCACCAGTCCGCCCTGCGTCATGCGCTTCAGGATCTTGGCCACCGTCGGCGCCGGCAGCCCCGCGGCGGCAGCCAGGTCGGGCGCGGTCACCACGGCATCGCGCGCCTGTGCCAACTGCGCCATCACGACCACGCCATAATCGGTCATCTTGCTGATCTTGAACACTTTAGGCCCCACACGGAAATACCGCACCGTATTGGTACGGATTAAACATATACGAATTGGTCCTGATTTCAAGCGGGAAACAGATCGGAACTGGTAGGATTGTCATGGCTCGGTGGGACGGAGACCCTGCGGGACTATCGCCGCGTCAGGCCGCCGCTCGCGCCGCCAGCCGCGCATAGGCGGCCAGGAAGCGATCGATATCGGCAAGCGTGTTGACGGGTCCCAGACTGACCCGGACAGCGGCGCCGGCGATGTCGGGGGGCAGGTGCATGGCACGCAGGACGTGGCTGGATCTCACCTTGCCCGAGGAACACGCCGAACCGGCGCTGACCGCGATGCCATCGAGGTCGAGGGCCATGACCTGGGTTTCGGCCGGTATACCCGGCAGGGCCAGACAGGTGGTATTCGGCAGGCGCGCCCGGTCTTGCCCAACGATGCGGGCGGTCGGGATTTCGGCGGCAATGCGGGCCTCGAGCGAGTCGCGCAAGTCGGCGATCGTGCCGGTCATGACGACGTCAGCGACGGCTTCCGCCGCTGCCGCGCCGAAACCGGCGATCCCGGGAACGTTTTCGGTCCCCGCCCGGCGGCCCCGTTCCTGGCCGCCGCCACGCAGGATCGGCCGCAAATCGACGCAGTCGGCCACGATCAGCGCGCCAACCCCCTTGGGTCCGCCCAGCTTGTGCGCCGAAAGGCTCAGCATATCCACGCCCAGCGCGGTGAAGTCCAGAGCGATTCTGCCGGGCGCCTGGATCGCGTCGCAATGCAGCAACGCGCCCCGGGACCGCGCCAGGGCCGCGGCTTCCGCCACTGGCTGGACGATCCCGGTTTCGTTGTTCGCCAGCATGATCGAGACCACACTCGCCGGCCCCTCGCCGGCCAGCAGTTGCGAAAGCGCGTCGAGATCGACGATACCGTCGGCGCCGACCGGCAC
>JAHELM010000185.1 GCA_024644185.1 Rhodospirillales bacterium
CTGGGCTCGGCCGCGGCGCGGGCGCTGGCGGCGCTGGACTTCGATGTGGCCGGCTGGTCGCGGCGGCCGAAAGCCCTGCCGGGGATCGCCGGATTTCACGGCGCCGAAGGCCTGGCACCCTTCCTGGCCCGCAGCCGGATCCTGGTCTGTCTGCTGCCGCTGACGCCGGGTACGGCCGGTATCCTCGACGCCCGGCTGTTCGCGGCGCTGCCACGCGGCGCCAGCCTGATCAACGCGGCGCGCGGCGGCCATCAGGTGGAGGCCGACATTCTGGCGGCCCTGGATAGTGGACAGCTCTGCGAGGCAACGCTGGACGTGTTCCACGACGAACCCCTTCCGCCCGGCCATCGCTTCTGGACGCATCCGCGCGTCACCGTCACGCCGCACAATGCCAGCCTCACCGACCCCGACAGCGGCGCCCGTCAGGTGGTCGAGAATATCCGCCGGCTGCGGCGCGGCGAAGCCCTCGAGAACGTCGTCAACCCCGAATCGGGATACTGAGAATGTCCGGCACCGCCGCCGCGCGCACCCGACTTGCGCTGGTCGTCACCGTCTGCATCGGCTATGTCGCGAGCCAGTTCTTCCGCTCGGCCAACGCGGTGATCGCCCCCGACCTGATGCGCGATCTCTCGATCTCCGCTGAATCCATGGGCATCGTCACCGGCGCCTTCTTCCTGGCCTTTGCCGCGGTGCAGCTTCCCTGCGGCGTGCTGCTGGACCGGTTCGGGCCGCGCCGGGTCATGTCGTCCCTGCTGCTGCTGGCGGCCGCCGGATCGGTGGTGTTCTCGCTGTCGGACGCGCCGCCCGGCCTGGCTGCCGGCCGGGCGCTGATGGGGGTCGGCTGCTCGGCCGGGCTGATGGGGGCGATGGTGGTGTTTGCCCGCTGGTTCCCCGCCGACCGGTTCTCGACCCTGGCGGCGATGATCTTTGCCATCGGCGGGCTGGGCAACCTGGTGGCGACCACGCCGCTGGCGGCGGTCTCGCAGGGCATTGGCTGGCGCGGTGCGTTTCTGGGCATGGCCGTGGTCACGCTGGCCATGGCGGCGCTGCTCGGCACGGTGCTGCGCGATGCCCCGCCCGGCCATCCGGCGCTGCACCGCAAGCCGGAAAGCCCGCGCGAAATCCTGGCCGGGCTGGGTCAGGTTCTGCGCAACGGGCCGCTATGGCTGATCGTCGCCATCCAGCTCATCGCCTATCCGGCGCTGATGACCATGCTGGCGCTGTGGGCCGGGCCGTATCTCTCGGACGTGCATGGCCTCGGGCCGGTGGAGCGCGGCAATGTTCTGTTCGCGATGACCGTCGCGCAACTGCTGGGCACGCTCGCCTACGGGCCGCTGGACCGGGTCTTCGACACGCGCAAATGGCTGGTTCTGGCGGGCGGCGCAATGACCGTCGCCATCCTGGCCGTGCTGGCCCTGGTACCGGGTCTGGCGCTGTGGCAGGCCGCGGCGCTGCTGATCGCCATGTGCGGCGTGGGATCGTACCAGATGGTGCTGCATACCCATGCCCGGGCCATTCTGCCCGAACACCTGGTGGGCCGCGGGCTGACCCTGCAGAACATGGCGGCGATCGGCGGCGTGTTCCTGCTGCAATCGGCGTCGGGTTTCATCGTCGGCGCGCTGTCCGATGGCGGCGCCCAGTCGGAATTCGCCTACCGGGTCGTGTTCGCGTTTCTTGCCGGGCTGCTGGCCGTGGCCCTGCTGATCTATGCGCCGATCGCCGATTCGCGGCCCCGGCAACTCACCGCCGGATAGCGGTTCAACTTTCCGCCGGAACCTTGCGCGGGGAGGCCGCGGCCGGTTTGGCGACGGTCTTGGCCACCGTTTTCGCCGCGGCGGGTTTGGCCATCGCGGCCTTGGCCGTCACCGTCTTTACCCCGGCCGGCTTGGCTGGGGATTTCGCTGGGGCTTTCGCCGAAGCGGCAGGCGCCCTGGCCGCGCGCTCCTGCTCGCTCGCCTCCGACGCCCGGGTGATGATGTCGGCGAATTCCGCCAGATAGACCGACCCCTTCACCGTGCGCTGCACCAGAACCGAGCGCCGGTCGCGCGAATCGGTCTTGCGCCGGGCCAGGTTGAATTCGCCCAGCCGATCCAGCGCCCGGGTGATTGCCGGCTTCGACACGTTCAGGATTGCCGCCAATCCGCGCACCGTATGCGGCGGCGGCGTCAGGTAGACGGTCAGCAGAACCGCCATCTGGCGCGCCGAAAGATCGGGTGCGTCGCGACGCACGCCATCGACCATGGCTCGCCGCCATATATCGAGGGGATCGAGGTTCATTGAACTGCAACTCCAGCCTTTTTATTTCGTCTGCGTATCAAAACTAACCCCTGGGGCGGCAAAAAACAAGCCGAATAGCCCCGAATTTCATCTCTGCCGCCAAACCGGAAGTGGCCATCAGCCTGCGCGCCCATAGCGCTCGGCGATGACCGCGAAGGCCGCCCGCATGGCCATCGCCTCGCCGCCTTCCGGCCGGCCGGGCCGGGCGGACGCGTTCCAGGCCATGATGTCGAAATGCGCCCAGGCCTGGCCCTCGCCCACGAATTCGGCCAGAAACAGCGCCGCGGTGATGGCGCCGGCATAGGGCGAATCGCCCGCATTGTTGATGTCGGCGACCTTGCTGTCGATCAGCCGCCGGTACGGTTTCCACAGCGGCAGGCGCCAGACCGGGTCGTCCTCTGCGGCGCCATGCCGCATCAGCGATTCGGCCAGCGCGTCGTCGGGGCTGAACATGGCCGCGATCTCGGTGCCGACGGCGGTGCGGGCGGCGCCCGTCAGCGTCGCGAAATCCAGCAGCAGATCCGGCTTGTCCTCCAGCGCCAGGGTCAGCGCATCGGCCAGGATCAGCCGGCCCTCGGCGTCGGTATTGCCGATTTCGACGCTGGTGCCCTTGCGGGTCTTCAGGACATCCAGCGGCCGCATGGCGTTGCCGGAAACGCTGTTCTCCACCGCCGGCACGAGAACGCGCAGCCGGATTTTCAGGCGCGACGCCATGATCATGCGGGCCAGGCCCAGCACGGCCGCGGCCCCGCCCATATCCTTTTTCATCAGCTTCATGCCGCCGGCCGTCTTCAGATCCAGCCCGCCGCTGTCGAAACAGACACCCTTGCCGACCAGGGTTACTTTCGGATGCGCCGTGTCGCCCCACGACAAATCCGCCAGGCGCGGCGCCTGCGCGGCGGCGCGGCCGACGGCGTGGATCATCGGAAAATTGTGCGTCAGCAGATCGTCGCCGACAATAACGCGGCATTCGCCGCCGAATTCCTTCGCCAGAGCCTCGGCAGCCGCACACAGATCGGGCGGCCCCATGTCGGCGGCCGGCGTGTTGATCAGGTCGCGGGCCAGCGCCGTGGCCTCGGCGGTGGCGGTGACGTGGCCGCGATCCGCGCCCGCCGGCCACAGCAGGTTGCGCGCGCCGGTGTCGCCATTGGCCTTCCTGTAGCGGCCGAAGGCATAACGGCCCAGCGCCCAGGCCAGCGCCGCCCGCGTCGCCGCGCGCGGTTCCAGCGCGACGCCGATGCGGTACTGTCCCTGGGGCAGCGCCGCCGCCGCGCCCCCCCAGGCCCACATATCGTCTTCCCCCTCCACCCCGACCAGCGCGCCATGCAGCGCGGGGGTTCCCGGCAGCAGCAGCACGGCCCCCGGCCTGGCCGCGAATCCCGATGCCTCGACCCAACCCGGCAAGGCGCCCGGCAACCCGGCGGCGACGGATTTCAGCGTCGCCCTGGTGACCGGGAACAGGGGTATCCCGGCGTTCGCCGCGCCATCCACCAGGCAATCGAGGGCCATCGTCATTCTCCTTGCAAAGCACACGCGGGGAAGCATCATACTCGCCCCGGCCGTTTGTAGCGGCGGCGATGGGCAAGGGCAATGATCAGGGCAACGACACGGGCAATGAGAGGAAACGGGGCATGAGCGAACTGACGCTGGTCATCGGCAACAAGAACTATTCGTCCTGGTCGCTCAGGCCCTGGCTGGCGATGCGCATGGCCGGGCTGGAATTCGACGAGATCGCGATTCAGCTCGATACCCCGGACACCCAGGCCCGCATCCGTGAATATTCACCGGGCGGACTGGTGCCGGCCCTGCGGCACGGCACGCTGACGGTTTGGGAATCGCTGGCGATTTGCGAATACGTCGCGGAACTGGCGCCGGGCGCGCGGCTTTGGCCGGCCGATCCGGCGGCGCGGGCGGTGGCGCGGGCGGTCAGTTGCGAAATGCATGCGGGTTTCCGCGCCCTGCGCAATGCGCTGCCGATGAATATCCGGGTCGATCGGCCCGGCGTGGCGATCGGTGCCGACGTTCAGGCTGACATAGAGCGGATCGCCGCCTTGTGGCGCGATTGCCGGGCGCGGTTCGGCGCCGGGGGGCCGTTCCTGTTCGGCCGGTTTTCCATCGCCGACGCCATGTATGCGCCGGTTGCAACCCGGTTCGCGACCTACAGGATTCCGCTGGGCCCGGTCGAGCAGGCCTGGGTGGACGCAGTGCGCGCCCTGCCGCCAATGCGGGATTGGGCGGCGGCGGCGGCCGCCGAGCCGTGGCGGACCGAACACGAAAAAGCCGGCGCCCCCGGGTAATTCCGGTTCAGCATTTCGGCTCGGGGATTGCCCGCACCTCGACCAGGGTCGCGGTGACACGCCGTCCGTCGCCGAGATTGGCAATGATGTAACTGGCGACACCGCTGGCATGGACCTGCAGCACCGTGAATGGCGGGTCCGGATTCTGCGAGACGACGCGGTTCTTGTCCTCGTCCTCGAAGATCTGGTCGATACGCAATTGCCAGGATCGGCCCTCGACGAGGGCGGCGTCGCCGCGCGGCGGCAGTTGCAGAATGACGGGCTGCGCCTGAATTGCCGACATCCTGGCGAATTCACCGCTTTCCTCGAAGAATGACACCGACGCGCCGGCGTCGCCGCCAGTCAGTTTTTCGATGATCGATTTCAGGGCGCCGATCGGGAAGACGACGCCTTCGGGAATTTGCCGCAACCGCTTTCGCGGCTGCACCACCGTCACCGCGCCGGCGCCGCCGGCGGCCTTCAGCCGCGCCGAACCCGAGAAGTCGAAGCGGGCGGTGTCGGTGATCTCGCGCCAGCCCGAATATTCCATCGCGCGGCCGTCCAGGCTCTCGCGGACGCGCGACATGGTGTGGTGCCTGAACCGGCTGCCGTCGTCGAATTCGCCACCGAAGAACATTTCGGTCTGCGCCTGCCATTTGCGGCAGTCGCGGACCAGACGCATGGCCAGCGCCCCCTTGCTCCAGGCGACTGTCCGGTCGTCGTCGATACTGGCCAGGGTGACCTTGTACACGGCCTGATAGCTCGCAAGTTCCGCCGCCGCGGCGGATTGCCCCCCGGCCAGCAGCAGCCCACCGAGGAACAGCACTCGACCGAGCGCCGGTAGCGCGGCGGTTAGCTTGGTTCTCATTCTGCCTTGCTCCTCGTCATCGCAGGCATGGGGGTGGGCGCGGGGTTGGCGATGCATCATTTGCATGACGGCGTGGGAAGTTCCTTCACCCAGGCTAGAGTGCCTTTCACCACGAAGGGGCCGTAGTCGATTGCCGTCTCGCTGACGATCCCGTTCTCATGCAGTTTCATCGTCACCGTGCGCGTCGGCTTCGCATCCTCGACTTCCATCGGCGCATAGCTGGTCGCCAAGCGCCAGAACGGGGTGTTCAACAGTTCCGGATTGCCATCGGGAATCAGGGCGGCCGCGGCCGTGACATCCGTCGTCGGCGCGTATAGCGCGCGATCCGCGCCCTCGGTGCGCGATCCATCGAACACA
>JAHELM010000186.1 GCA_024644185.1 Rhodospirillales bacterium
GACTACCTGACGGCGGCCGGACTGCAGGAAGATCTCGACGCCGTCGGTTTCAACCTGGTCGGTTATGGCTGCACCACCTGCATCGGCAATTCCGGCCCGCTGCCGGAAGCGGTGTCGGCGGCGGTCGAGGAGGGCAAGCTGCATGTCGCCGGCGTGCTGTCGGGCAATCGCAATTTCGAAGGCCGCGTGCACGCCCAGGTGCGGCTGAACTACCTGGCTTCGCCGCCGCTGGTCGTCGCCTATGCGCTGGCCGGATCGACCTTGCGCGATATCACGACCGAACCGCTGGGCAAGGGCAAGGATGGCAAACCGGTCTATCTGAAGGACGTCTGGCCGACCACGACCGAGGTGCAGGAGACGATCGCCCGCGTGCTGTCGGCCGAGATGTACCGCAGCCGCTATGCCGACGCGTTCAAGGGGCCGAAGGAATGGCAATCGGTGAAGGCCGCGTCCGGGCTGACCTACAAGTGGGATATCGCCAGCACCTATGTCCGCACGCCAACATTCTTCGAGGGCCTGACCATGGAGACCAGCCCGCTCAAGGATATTGCGGGCGCGCGGCTGCTGGCGATGCTCGCCGATTCGGTGACCACCGACCATATCTCGCCGGCCGGTTCGATAAAAAAGGACGGTCCGGCCGGGACGTACCTCCTGGAGCATCAGGTGCGGCAGCAGGATTTCAATTCCTACGGGGCGCGGCGCGGCAATCACGAGGTGATGATGCGCGGTACCTTCGCCAATATCCGCATCCGCAACGAGATGGCGCCCGACACCGAGGGTGGCGTCACCCGGCACATGCCCGATGGCACGGTCATGCCGATCTACGACGCGGCGATGAAGTACCAGGCGGACGGCGTGCCACTGGTGATCGTCGCCGGCAAGGAATACGGCACGGGTTCGTCACGCGACTGGGCCGCCAAGGGCACCCGTCTGCTGGGCGTAAAGGCGGTCATCGTCGAGAGCTTCGAGCGCATCCACCGCTCCAACCTGGTCGGCATGGGCATCCTGCCGCTGCAGTTCAAGGACGGCGTGACGCGCGGGACGCTGGGTCTGGACGGGCGCGAGACCTTCGACATAACCGGTGTTGCCGCCGGCATCAAGCCGCGGATGGATGTCGCCTGTCGCATCACCCGCGTCGACGGCAAGACGCAGAACATCACGTTGACCTGCCGTATCGACACCGCCGACGAGGTAGAATATTTCCGCCACGGCGGCATCCTGCAATACGTACTCAGGAACCTGGCGAAGGCGGGGTAGGACGAAATCCTTTGCCCGCGGCGGCGACTCACCGAGACGTGATTCGCCGCCGTCCTGGCTGGGGCCTATCGTCGGCACCATGAAAGAATCGATCGTTGCGCTGTGCCTGTTGGCGGCTGTCCTGCCGGCCGGGGGAGCGGTGGCCGACACCGCGCCGCCGGTGGTCGTTGAATTGTTCACCAGCCATGGGTGTCCGGCCTGTCCGCCGGCCGAGGAGTATTTTCACGACCTCGCCGGGCGCGCCGATCTGATCGCGCTGGAATTCCATATCGACTATTACGATTTCGAGGGCTGGACCGATCCGCTCGCGCGGCCGGAATTCACCCGGCGGTGGCAGGGTTACGTGCGGGCACTGGATGCGCGCTATGCCTATACGCCGTTCATGACGATCGATGGGGCCACGCACGAGGTTGGCTCGCGACGCGACGCGGTTGAACGGGCGATCGGTGAACGCAAGGCGGATCGGACGCCCCGGCCGACCGTGTCGCTGCGGGTTGCCGCGGGGCAGGCGACGGTGCGGGTCGATGGCGCTGCCGCGCCGGCCGGCCCGTACGATCTGATCCTGGCCACCTATGATCGCCGCGTCGAGACCCGCATCACCGCCGGCGGCAATAGCGGCCGGCTGGCGGTCAATGCCGACGTGGTGCGGACCTTTCGGCGTCTTGGCGAATGGACTGGCGGCGCGCTCGACATCACCGTGAAGATCGACGGCATGGGTGGCGACGGTGGCGTCGTGGTGTTGCTTCAGCGATCGGGCAACGGTCCCATCGCCGCGGCGGCCAGGGTGGCGTTTGGCGGATGAGGGTCTATTTCAGCCCCTGCGCCATCATTCGCGTCATGCGCCGGGCGAACTCGGCCGGCCGGCTGGCTCGCCGACCTCTGGAGTCGCAACGGCATGATCGCGTTGTTCTTCATGGGCATGGGCGCCGCGGCAATCCTGATCTCGTTTGCCGATACGCCCTGGCAACTGGCCGCCGGCATCGGCAGCTTCATTTTCCAGAGCACTACCTTCGCCCTGCCCAAAATCTTCGATGAGCGTCTGGCGGAGTTGGCCACAAGCGGAAAGGCGGTAGGCTGGCGGTCCTTCGCGGTACTGGCCGGCGCCTCACTGGCCCAACTCGTCATGGGCTGGCTGGTGGACAATCACTCGGTGCGCATCGTTTCCGCTGCCGTGGCAGGGCTTCAGGCGGCGCTGTTCTTCGCCATGCGGCACCTGGCCGTCATGCAGCTACCCGGGACGCGATTGAGAGCGGCCGCCGCGACGGCGGAGTAGATTTCATTCTTGTCACGACACTGTCCGGACATTATATTGAATGTCAGAGGACAGTACCATGCCAGCAACCGGACGAAAGAACGAGCGAGTCGATGTGCGGGTCACTGCGGCGGCAAAAGAGACGCTGCAGCGGGCGGCCGCCCTGTCGCATAAGAATGTCAGCGAATTCCTGCTGGATGCAGGCCTGCAAGCGGCATCCGAGAGATTGGCCGATCGCCGGATATTTGCTCTTGACGAAGCGGGCTGGCAGGCGTTTCAGGAAATCCTCGACCGGCCCGTCGAACATAAGCCGCGTCTGGCCCGGCTGTTGTCCGAACCCGGCGCCCTGGATTGACCCTGTCCGGATTCAGTGCGGTCGAGAAGCTCTCCGCGAATCACGATATCGACCTGTTCGACTGCGGCAAGGAACCGCTCAATCGTTTTCTTCAACGCCACGCCCTGACTAATCAGGCCGCCAGTTCGGCGCGGACTTATGTAGTGTGCGGCGACGGCAAAAGGGTAGTCGGATACTACAGCCTGGCCGTTGGCGCGGTCGAGCATGGTTCCGCGCCAGGCCGAGTAACGCGCGGCCTTGCCCGCCACCCTGTTCCCGTGATGCTGCTGGCGCGATTGGCCGTTGACCGGTCGGCCCAAGGCTCCGGCCTTGGAAAAGCGCTCCTGAAAGACGCCTTGCTGCGCACGGCGCAGGCGTCTGAAATCGCCGGCATCCGGGCCCTGTTAGTCCACGCCAAGGACGACGAAGCCAAAGCCTGGTACGAAAAGTTCGATTTCGAGGCCAGCCCGACAGATCCCTATCACTTGTTCCTGTTGATGAAAGATATAAAGGCACTGCTTTAAGAGGGAAGCCGAATGAAATTCGAGGAGTTTTACTGGCATGATAGCCAGATTCTGGGTTGGACCATTGATTCGAGCGATGATCAGTCCGCTACGGCGAGCATCGAATTAAGGCTGGCCTCCTGGGAGGACATGCAGGCGCCGGAGCGGTTTAATGTCACCATTCGATTCGAGAAGGTGGAAAAGCTGATTCTGAACTGCGACTTTGCATCGCTTGCCAATAATTTCTGGGCAGGAAACGTCGACTGGGCCAGCAGGAAGGACGAGCGGAACTACCGGTTTGACCTTTTCGGCGACAACCAATTCGAGGTGGTCGCGGGAGCCGTAACCATCGCCAGAACCGCCTAACTCCTACTCCGCCACCATCGCCTACCCCAGCCCCGCCGTCATCACCTTGCTCATGCGGCGGGCGAATTCCACCGGGTCGGTCACCTGTTCGCCCTCGAGGATCCGGGCCTGATCGAGCAGCAGCCAGGCGGCGTCTTTCAGGACCGGGGCGCTGGCGTCGACGTTGGCCTTTTCCGCCAAGCCCTTGATCAGCGGGTGCTTCGGGTTGATTTCCAGGATCCGCGCCGCCGCCTTGTCGATCTGCTTGTGCGCCCGCAGGATGCGTTCCAGATGGATATCCATGTCGTGGTCGCCGGCAACCAGGCAGACCGCGCTGTCGGTCAGCCGGCCGGACCCGCGCACGTCTTTCACTCGCTCGCCCAGCGCCAGCTTCATGGCGGCCGTCAGAGGGCCGAGATCGGTACCGGCGGGTTCGTCTTCGGCCTTGTCGTCGCCGCCCTCGATCTTCGACAGATCGGCGCCGCCGCGGGTCACCGATTTGAACGGCTTGCCGTCATGGGTGCCGACCATGGGAATCCAGAAATCGTCGACCGGATCGGTCAGCAGCAGCACCTCCACCCCCTTGGCCCTGAAAGCCTCGATCTGCGGGCTGCGGGCCAGCGCCGCCGCGTCGTCGCCGCCGATATACCATATGGCGTCCTGACCTTCCTTCATCCGGCCGACGTAATCGGCCAGCGAGGTCAGCCCGTCGCCCGCGGTGGAGCGGAAGCGCGACAGCCCGATCAGCCGGTCGCGTTCGGTTGCGCCCTCGTAGATGCCTTCCTTCAGCACCGCGCCGAAATCCGCCCAGATGGCGTTGTAGGCCGGCGCGTCGTCCTTCGCCTGCCGCTCCATCTCGTCCAGCGTGCGTTTGACGATGCCGGCGCGGATCTTCGCCGTGACCGGATTGTCCTGCAGCATCTCGCGGCTGACATTCAGCGGCAGATCCTCGGAATCGACCACGCCGCGCAGGAAGCGCAGCCAGGATGGCACCAGCCCGGTCTCGTGGTCGGTGATGAAGACGCGCCGGACATACAGCTTCACCCGACTCTGACGCTCGGGCTGGAACAGATCGAAGGGACGGGCGCCAGGAACGAACAGCAGCGCCCGGTAATCGATCGCGCCCTCGGCGTGGAAATGCAGGACCGACCGCGGCTCGTCCATGGCATGGGCGACATGATGGTAAAATTCCGCATATTGTTCGGCCGTGACATTCGATTTTGGCTGTGTCCACAGCGCCGCGCCGAGATTGGCCTGTTCCGGCTCGCCGCCATCCTCGGCCAGGACGATCGGGAAGGGGATGTGGTCGGAATAGCGGCGCACGATTCCGCCGACCCGTTCGCGGCCGAGAAAGCTGTCGTCGTCGCCGCGAAGATGCACGATCACCGTGCTGCCATGTGCGTCGCGCGCCGCCGGCTCGACGGTAAAGCTTCCCTTGCCGTCCGAGGTCCAGCGCCAGGCATCGTCCTCGCCGGCGCGGCGGGTCAGAACCTCGACCCGGTCGGCGACCATGAAGGCGGAATAGAAACCGACGCCGAACTGACCGATCAGCGAACTGTCCTTGCGGCTGTCGCCGGTCAGACTGGCGGCGAAGGCGGCGGTGCCGGACCGGGCGATCGTCCCGAGATTGGCCACCAGCTCGTCGCGGTTCATGCCGATGCCGTTATCCGATACCGACAGCGTGCGCGCCTTGGTGTCGATGGCGATGGCGATCCGGTAATCGCCGCCGGTGACGGCCAGCTCCGGCCGGGTCAGCGCGTCATGCCGGCGCCGGTCGCAGGCGTCCGAGGCGTTGGAGATCAGCTCGCGGAGAAATATGTCCTTCTCGCTGTACAGCGAATGGGCGACGATATCCAGCAGGCGGCTCATTTCCGCCTGGAAAGTCAGGGTTTCGGCTTGCTTGCCGGCGGACTTGCCCGCCTTGCGCGATTTCGTCTTGGCCTCGGACATTGGTACCGGTCTCCGATCGGTCGAACTGTGTGGAAACGGGGGTTTGTCGATATATGGGCGGGCGGATCGGCATCGCAAGATCGCCGAAGTCTCGCCTCGGCGCGCGAGTCATGCTATCGGTTGCTTCT
>JAHELM010000187.1 GCA_024644185.1 Rhodospirillales bacterium
TTGCGAGGCCTCGTCCTGCACTTCCACCAGACCGTCCTTGTACCCTTGCGCGGCGCCCAGCGCGACGCGGCCCGCCAGCCGCAGACCAATGGGCGAGAACCGCGTCGGCAGTGCGGCAATGCCGTCGGCCGCCAGGCTGGCGATGGCGTCGTCACGCGCACCCTTCAGGGTATTGACGCGCAGATCCACCGGGGCTTCGCGCATCAGCGCCGCCAGTTCCTCGGCGAACCGGTCGCCCAGAACGCCTCGCAGCGGCGCCTCCAGCCAATCCGGAATGTTGCCGCGCACCGCCGGCGGCTGCATCGGATCGTCGAGCCCGCATCCTTCCAGGCCGGCGACCATTGCTACTTCCGGCGCGTCCAGGCGCGGCGCGGAATAGAGCGCGCCATCGCAAGCCGCGGCGACACGCGCGGCGGGCCAGCCCTCGGCCAGCACCAGCGCCGCGAAAACCCGCGCCCGCCAGCCCGGGCTGCTGCCAACCCGCGCGATATGCCAGTCCAGTTGGCGAAGCCGGCGCAGGACCGTGTAGACGAGGGTGGAAATCGCCGCGCGGTCGCCCGATCCGGCATAGCGGCGCTGGCGGAACCACTGTGTCACCAGCCTGTCGGCCGGTTGCGACGTGTCGCCGTCGATTGCCGTCAGCAATTCGACCGCCGCGGCGATACGGGCGCCCGGTGTCACGCGGACGCCAACCTGGCGGCCCGACGGCAACGGATGGTTCCGGTCGGCAGGCTAAATCGACCCGCTATCCATTTGAAATAGTGGGGCGACTTCTCCAGGCGGTTCGGTACCGTCCGACTGGGCCGCACCACTAGCTCTCGATCCGGTAATTCGGCGACTCGCGCGTAACCGTAATGTCGTGCACATGGCTTTCCCGCAGGCCGGCCCCGGTGATCCGCACGAAGCTGCAACCGCGCTGCATCTCCGCCACTGTGCGATTGCCGGTATAGCCCATCGCCGCCTTCAGGCCGCCGACAAGCTGATGGATCACCGCC
The DNA here is from genome assembly GCA_024644185.1 of Rhodospirillales bacterium. GTDB lineage: Bacteria > Pseudomonadota > Alphaproteobacteria > UBA8366 > JADFVY01 > JAHELM01. The sequence continues at coordinate 996 of JAHELM010000187.1, forward strand.
GCCGCCGGCCCCTTGTAGGGAACCCGGCCCTCGACCCCCTCGGGCACCAGTTTCAGGGCGTCGGTGACTTCCTGCTGGAAATACCGGTCGGCCGAACCGCGCGCCATTGCGCCCACCGACCCCATCCCACGATAGGCCTTGTACGAGCGCCCCTGATATAGAAGCACCTCGCCCGGCGCCTCGTCGGTGCCGGCCAGCAGCGAGCCGATCATGGCGCAGTCGGCGCCGGCCGCCACGGCCTTGGCCAGATCGCCGGAAAACTTGATGCCGCCATCGGCAATGGCGGTGACATTGTTGCGGCGGCACGCCTCCGCGGCATCGACAATCGCCGTCAATTGCGGCACGCCAACGCCGGCGACGATGCGCGTCGTGCAGATCGAACCCGGTCCGATACCGATCTTCACCGCATCCGCCCCAGCATCGATAAGGGCCTGGGCGCCGTCGCGCGTGGCGATGTTTCCGGCGATCACCTGCACCGCGTTGCTAAGCCGCTTCACCGCGCCCACGGCGGTGATGACGCCCTTGCTGTGGCCATGCGCGGTGTCGATGACGATGACGTCGCAGCCGGCATCCAGCAACGCCTCGGCCCGGCGCAACCCATCCTCGCCGACGCCGGTCGCCGCGGCGACGCGCAGACGGCCTTGCTCGTCCTTGCACGCACTGGGAAATTTCTGCGCCTTCTCGATATCCTTGACGGTGATCAGACCGACGCAGTGCCGCTCTTCGTCGACCACCAGGAGTTTTTCGATCCGATGCTGGTGCAGCAGGCGGCGAGCCTCCTCGCTGCTGACGCCCTCGCGCACCGTGACCAGGCCGCGCTTGGTCATCAACTCGCGCACCTTCTGGTTGGCATTGGTGGCGAAACGAACGTCGCGATTGGTCAGGATGCCGACCAGCCGCCCGCTCCGCCGGACCACCACCGGGATGCCCGAGATTCCGTTATCCGCCATCAGCCGCAGCGCATCGGCCAGCGTCTGCTCGGGAGAGATGGTAATCGGGTTCACCACCATGCCGGACTCGAAGCGTTTCACCCGCCGCACTTCCTCGGCCTGGCGCTCGATATCCATGTTCTTGTGGATGACGCCGACACCGCCGACCTGCGCCATGGCAATGGCCATCGCATGTTCGGTGACCGTATCCATGGCCGACGAGATCAGCGGAATGCCCAGTTCTATACTCGCGGTCAGCCTGGTCCGGGTATCGGCCTGCGCCGGCAACACCTCGGAGGCGGCAGGTTGCAGCAGGACGTCGTCGAACGTCAGACCTTCTTTGAGTTCCATGGATCACCCCCGGGGCGGTTGTGGGCGGGCATAATACACAGGAATCCGCGCCTGCCAAGGGCGCCCCGGCCGTTCGCCACAATTCCGCCGGAATCGCGGTTGATTCTGTTCGGGAAGGATGCGTGGAACGGAATTGAACAGAAACGTTTCCTGCGAGGACTGATCCCCATGTTCGAATTCTCATATGTGAATCCGCGCGGTGCCGCGGTCGCCGCCGCGTTTTCTGTTTGCGTTGCGGTTTCCGGCGGACTGCTTCTGCTGCACCCGGCCAGCGCGCTGGCAAAGGGAGCGGACCGCGGCGACCATGGCGCGGCGGCGGGCGACCATTCGGGCCCGGCCGGGAACGCGGCCTCCAAGGCCAACTCCGCCGCGTCGCTCGGCTCGCTAAACGGCGCACACGCCGCGGCGCAGGCGTTCGACGTCGCCAACGGCAATTCGGTCGTCGGCAAGCTGGCGGCCTATATGGATGCCATGGCCGCCTATCGGGCGGCGCTGCTGAGCGGCGACACCGCCGCGCAGGACGCGGCGCTGGCGGATGCGGCTGCGGCATTGGCCGACGCCTCCAACAAGGGATACGCGATCGATCCGGCCCTGGTGCACGAGGTCAACATGCTGCTCGACGGCAAACGAGCCGATTTCGAGCACGATGCGATCCACGATTTCGAAGAGGCGATCGCCAGCCTGGCGGGCCCGGGCCTGATCGCGCCGACCGTACCCTGATTCCGGGGTCCTTTCCGGGGTCCAGGTCCTTCCGGTGGCGACCGGGGGGACGGTTTGACCTGCCTCAAAGCGTCCGGCATCGATTTGGCGTCTACTGCTCGCTCTCAGGATTTCCGCGCAGGAGATCGTCATGCCAAACAACGACAAGACCTATTGGATCGTCGTCGCCGACGGGGCGAAGTGCCGGGTACTGACGCGCAAGGGCACCGATGGAACCCTTTCCGCGGCGTCGAACCTGTGTTTCAGCGATTCCGAGGCACGCGAATTGACCCGTGAAATCGGCACCGACCGGCCGGGCAGGTCACAGGAGAGCGTGGGCGGCGCGCGCCACGCGATGGAACCGCGCGTGGACTGGCACCGCTTTGCCAAGGAGCAGTTCGCCCACCAGGTCGCGCAGGCGCTGGAAGACGCGGCGCTGAAAAAGAAATACCAGGCCCTGATCGTGGTGGCGCCACCGCGGACGCTGGGCGATCTGCGCGGCGCGATCGGCAAACACACCCGCGCCCTGGTCGTCGGCGAAATCGCCAAGGACCTGACCAATATCGCCGACCACGACCTGCCGGCGCATCTCGCCTGACACCAGGCGCCGCCATCGGTTCGACACTACGCGGAACCGCGGAAGCCGGAGGCAACGACATAGAGTTCCGCCGAATCCTTGCGGCTGGCGGGCGGCTTGACATGCGCGACCTTGGCAAAATTCCGGCGCAGGGTATCCAGCAATGCGCGTTCGCCACCGCCCTGCAGGACCTTGGCGACGAAAACCCCGCCCGGCGCCAGAACCTGTACAGCAAAGTCGAGGGCCGCCTCCGCCAGCGCCATGATGCGCAGGTGATCGGTCGCCGGATGACCGGTAGACGCCGCCGCCATGTCGCTGAGCACCGCATCGGCGAGCCCCCCGAGAGCCGCCTTCAGCGTCCCGGGTGCATCCTCCTCCAGAAAATCGCCCTGCAACAGGATGGCGCCGGGAATCGGCTCGATCTCCTGCAGGTCGATGCCGATGACCTTGCCGGTGGGGCCGACCCGCTCCAGCGCCACCTGGATCCAGCCGCCAGGCGCCGCGCCCAGATCGACGACCCTGCCGCCACGCTTCAGCAGATGATATTTCCGGTCGATCTGGTCCAGCTTGAAGGCGGCGCGGCTGCGATACCCCTTGCGCTTGGCTTCGGCCACATAGGGGTCGTTGAGCTGGCGCTCCAGCCACAGCTTCGAGGACAGAGTCCTGCCCTTGGCGCTCTTCACCCGCACGCGAGAAGGCCGCGGCGCGCCCCGTTCGCCTTTATCGCCGGTCATTGTCAGCCGCCGCCACGATCGTGCCCCTTCCGAACAATTCGGCAAGAATGCCCTCGCGCAGCCCCCGATCGGCGACGCGCAGACGGCCCGCCGGCCAGCGCCGGCAAATCGCATCGAGGATAGCACAGCCCGCCGCCATCAGATCGGCCCGCTCGCGGCCGATGCAGGAATGCGCCGCGCGCTGGTTCGGCGACATCGCGCGCAAGTGCGCTGTCAAACCGGATACCGTGGCGAAATCCAGATAGCTGCCGTCGACCCGCGACCGCTCGTAGCGCGGCAGATTCATCGACAGCCCGGCCAGCGTCGTCACCGTGCCCGACGAGCCCAGCATCTGCACGCCCGTCCTGCCGATCTGCCCGGCAATATCGTGGCGCTCGCAGAAGGGCGCCAGCAGCGCCGCCAGTTCGCCGACGATCGCTTCGTACGCATCGGCATCGAACGGACCGAGGCCATGGCGTTCGCTGAGCGAGACCACCCCGAAGGGCAGCGAGGTCCAGTCGATCATCCGCGCCCCGGTTTCCTCGACACGAAGCCAGATGATCTCGGTCGAGCCGCCGCCGATATCGAAGACCAGCGCATGCGGCAATGCCGTATCCAGCAGCGGCACACAGCCCGCCAGGGTCAGCCGCGCCTCCTCGGCGGCCGGAATCGTCTCGATGCGAATGCCGGTATCCGCCTCCACCCGGTCGAGGAATTCCTCGCAGTTCGCCGCCTGGCGGCAGGCGGCCGTGGCGACGTACCGGCCCCGCTCCACGTCCCACCGGCGGATTTTCGCGCCGCAGACCCTTAGCGCCTCGATCGTCCGCTGCATCGCGGCGTCGGACAGAATGCCCGATTCCTCCAGGCCCTCGCCCAGACGAACGACGCGCGAAAAGGCATCGACGATCCGGAACCCGTCGCCGTCCTGCCGGGCCACCAGAAGCCGGCAGTTGTTGGTGCCGAGATCCAGCGCCGCATACAAACCCTCCCCGCGCCGGCGACGGCCGGTCCGGCTATAGGGGCGAGACCGGACGTTGCGGCCCGGCGGCTGCTCGGCATTCAGCGACACATGTACTCCTGGGGGCACCTTACCGGGGCTCGACGCCTCGGAACGGGCCAATCTCATGTCCGACATGGTACTGGAAAGCGGGCTCGCGTCCACAATCATTCCGGCGGCGGCGCGTTTTTCCGCAGGAAGGGGTTTGATCCCGCCGCGCAATATGATAAAAGCCCGCCTGCCTGAGACCGTTGGGGGATCGTCTAACGGTAGGACAGCGGACTCTGACTCCGCCAGTCTAGGTTCGAATCCTAGTCCCCCAGCCACTCCGCGCCTACGGGCGAACCCCTTGGCCCGGCTTGGCGCCGGTACCCACCGGTTCAAGCAGCGCGATCAGCCCTTTCAGCAGGTCCGCCGGCGAGGGCGGGCAGCCGCCAATGTGCAGATCGACCGGCAGTCCCGCCGACACCCCGCCGGCCACGGCATCGCTGCCGGC
>JAHELM010000188.1 GCA_024644185.1 Rhodospirillales bacterium
ATGTCGATGATGCGCAAGCTGGTTGGCCGGCTGGACCTGATGAAGGGCGACGTCGCGCGCGAGACTCAGGACAAGCTGGCGCGGGCCGGGTTGCGGACCAAGGATGCCATGGTGTCCTTCGTATTTTTCAAACTGGCGCTGCCCTTCGTAAGCGGCGCGGTCGGGCTGATCCTGATCAACATGTTCGCGCCCGACACCATGCAGTTCATGCAGCGCGTCATGGTGGCGCTGATGCTGGCGGTCGGCAGTTTCTTCATGCCCGATATGTATGTCAACAAGCTGGCGAAGAAGCGTCAGAAGGACTTGCAGAAGGGCCTGCCGGACGCGCTCGACTTGCTGGTGGTCTGCGCCCAGGCGGGCCTCAGCCTCGATTCGGCGATCTCGCGCGTTGCCCGGGAAATCGGCTTTTCCTCGCCGGCCATCGGCGAGGAGTTTTCCCTGACAGCGCTGGAACTCGGGTTCCTGCCCTCGCGCCGCGCGGCGTTGGAAAATCTGAAGTCGCGGACCGGGTTGAAAGATATCGCCTCGGTCTGCAGCACGCTGATGCAGGCGGAAAAATACGGTACGCCGCTGGCCTATGCGCTGCGGGTTCTGTCCGCCGAATTCCGGCGCGAACGGATGATGCGAGCCGAGGAAAAGGCGGCCCGCCTGCCGGCCATCATGACGCTGCCGCTGGCGTTGTTCATCCTGCCGGTGCTGTTCATGACGGTTATCGGCCCGGCGATCATCCAGGCGGTCATGACGTTCAAGACCCAGAAGGTGGGCTGACGAATCCCGGCCCGTCCCGGCCGTGACTGTTACTTGGCGTTCGCCATTCCATTGCTCGGGGGCGCCGTGAACAGGGTCTTCAGCACGAGCTCAAGGATCTCCGTGCGGCGTTGCGCCGGTGCGAGGGCCCGAATGGCCTGGTAATAGGCAAGGTTGTTGGCGACGTCCGCATCGGACAGGAATTGCCGCGAAATACGCGCCGCCTCCTCGATCCGGCCGGCAAGCCCATAAACGAAGGCAAGATTATGCCCAACCGAGGGATCTCTTTCATCGGCCGACTTCAACTGCGCGATGGCGTCGTCGTAGCGTTCCTGCAGGGCCAGCGACAGCGCCATGTTGCTGCGCAGCGAACGGTTCTCCGGCGCCAGCGCCAGGCCGGCGGAATACTGTCTTTGCGCCTCGGCATGATCGCCCAGCGCGTCATAGGCGATACCGAGCACGTTAAAGACCCGCGGGTCGGCCGCATCCTCGTCGACCGCCGGGCCCAGGGCGCCGATGGCCGCCTCGGGCTGCCCCTTTTCCAGCATCAGGATCCCATATCCCTGCAACAGCATGCCGCTGTAATGGCTATGCTCCAGGGCAGCGCGGTAGATTTGTTCCGATTCGGCATATTGGCCCAGCCGGCGCAGCACATCGGCAAGGGCTGCCGGCGGCGCCGGCGACCGCGGATCCGCGCTTTGCGCCCGGCGGTACATGTCGGCGGCGGCATTGAGATCGCCGCCGGCCCGCAGGTCGTCGCCGATCCGCATCAACTCGGACGCGCGCTCGGTCTGTTGCTGCACGGCTTGTTCGTCCGGCACGGCGGACTGCTGTTCGCCGCCGCCCGAACAGGCCCCGGCGGTCAGCGCCAGCGCGCCACAGGTGGCCAACAGGATTGGCCGGCGAAATTTACCGAAAACCCGAGTAATGCCGGTTGGGGTATCTTCAGGGAACATGCGGAGCGACCATGAACTGTTCGAAGTAAAACGGAAAGCAGTTCGCATTTTAGGCATTCTTTACACACAATTATTAATTGTCTGAAATTATTACATTTGCATAACCGGGCGGCAAGAATAAAATACGAACGGCGCCACGTGTGTGGCTAGGGAGACGAATATGATTCGCGAAGTTTGCCAGCGGGTATCGCGCGTAGCAAGGAACTTTCTGCGTCAGCAGAAGGGCAGCATCCTTATTTATACGGGTGCCTTTATCACGATCGGTGTCGGCGGGGCGGCGTTGTCGATCGATATCGGACGTATCGTGCTGCTGCGCACACAGATGCAGAACGCCGCCGATGCCTCGGCCCTGGCCGGCGCGGCGCAGCTTGACGGCAAGATCGATGCGATCACCCGCGCCAGTCAGGTCATGCAGTTTTCGATGACCGCCTTCACCACCTCGCTGGCTGACCAGGGTACGCTGACCAAGGCCGTGCCGCTGTTCTATGAGAAAGCGGCAACGCTTGCGGACCAGCAGAAGAACATACGCGGCCCGCTGACCACGACCGGAACGCTGGCGCGGTTTGCCGCCCAGGACATGGGCGTGCGCACGCTGTCCTTTTTCTACGCGCCCGCGGTGAACATGATGACCGGGCAGAGCGCTTCCAACATCGCCCAGCTTTCCGCCTTTGCGGTGGCCATGTCGGATCCGTTCATCTGCAAGGTGCAACCGCTGATGATCTGCGATCCCTTCGATGACGGTCTCGGCGGCTATACGGCCGATTTGATGGACCCGTCCTATGCCGGCAAGAGCGTCGCGATCAAGCAGGGCACGCAGGGCGGCGGCACTTGGACCGCCGGTAATTTCGGTCTGCTGCAACTGCCGACCGATGCCGCCTACGGCGTCGGCGGCGCCAATGCCATTGCTCAGGCCCTGTCGGCCGAGGAACCGCAGGGTTGCTATTCGCTCAGCGTGCTGACCCAGCCCGGTTCGATGACGGTCAAGGTGGAGGACGCGATCAACACGCGCTTCGGCCTGCCGATCACCGATTCGTCCATCAAGCCGGCCCCGAACGTGATCAACTATGCCAAGGACGCCACCTATTCGATTCCCGGCATTCTGGGCAATGGCGACTGGCCGCTGGCGACCTACTGGTCGACCGTGCATGCCGCCGATCCGCCGCTGCCGGCCAGCCCGAAGATGACCGACGCCACGCGCTGGCAGATCTACCTCTACGAGTTGGGCGTGACCTTCTACAAGGCCAAGAGCGGCAAGAAGACGGCGACCTATCTCGACCCCGCCGAACTTGCCGGCGGCGGCTGGGACACGATAGTGCCGCCCAGTATCTACGGCAAGGCGAACCTGATCCCCACGAACGCGTCCTTCCCCAACGACAACTGGAAGGACGGGGTCCCGCCGGCAAACCAGAGCGTGTCCAGCATCGATTTCCGGCGCCGGACGATTCGCGTTGCCCTGATGGCGTGCAAGACGCAGGGTGTCAAGGGCAACGGCAGCTACAGCAGTTCGTCGCGCTATCTGGAAATCTTCATCACCGAAGAGTCGCCGCCCCCGTCGGGAGGCGGCGGCATCTATGGCGAAATCGTCGGCGCGGTCAATCAACGGACGTCAGTGGAGTTCCATGGCAATGTTCGCCTTACTGAATAGGTTCCGGCGCAGCGAGCGGGGGGTTGCGGCGATCGAGTTGGCGCTCGTTACGCCGCTGTTCCTCATGCTGTTCCTCTCGGCGGTCGAACTGGGACATCTGATTTTCTACAGTATCCAGATTGAAAAGGCGCTGCGCTCGGCTGTAACCTTTGCCGGCCGGCACACGGCGATCGATGCGGCAACGATCACGGGAACCCGGAACCTGGCCATGACCAATACGGTCGACGGTACGGGCAACTGGGTGGTGCCCGGCTATGCGTCCGGCGCCACCGTCGACGTGACGACCCAGCTTTATACAGGATCCGGGTTTACCCAGCTTGTCGTCTCGGTCAAGGTGAAGGTGCCCTATGTGGCGCTGGTGCCGGATTTCGTGCCGGCCCTGCAGGCCTTCGCCGGCGGAAGCCAGGTCAAGGGCGGACCCTATTACATCAATCTGACCCACCAACAGGCGATGATCGGCAACTGACATGCGCAAGCGGATGCACGGACTGGCGAGCGCGTTCCTGCGGGAACAGGATGGCGCCTATATCATCGAGTTCGGGCTGGTCTTCCCGACCCTGATCTTCCTGTCCTTCGGGTTGCTGGAATTCTCGCTGATCGCCTTCGACTACCAGCGCGCCGCCGAGGCCACGCGCCGCGGCGTCCGGCGCGCCATCGTTCAGGTTTCGATGATTCCCAACCTGGCGTCGTTGCTGGTGGGTACCAAAATCGTCTGCAACGGCGTCGATGCCGCCACGGTGTCCTGCTCCGGCGCGTCGCTGGACCCGAACGCGGGAACCAATTTTTCGTCCCTGCTGACAGAGATGCAGGCGGCCTATCCGAAGATCGTCGCCACCAATGTGCAGATCACCTATCAGGGCACCGATGTCGGCACCACCGGTACGGCCGGCGGAATCATTCCGCTGATTACCGTGCGACTGATCAATGTGAAGCACGATCTTCTGCTGGGCGGCGCCTGGGGCATGAAGTCGATGAATTACCCGACCTTCGAGGCCACCGTTCTCGGCCACGGACGCGCGGTCAACGCCCCCTGATTTCGGTTCACCGATCCGTATGTTCCGGCACGGCATTTGCAACGCCGTGCCGGAACCGTTTCGGCGCCAACGGTTAACTGCCCGTTAATGGCGGGTCGTCCATGATGCGCATTCGCGGAAAATGCGCGGGACAGGGGCTGCCATGGCGAGACCGGCCGAAGGATGAAACAGAGGGTGCACGGCAAGATCGTCGATTTTCCCGATGCGCGGCGGATGCTGTCCGCCGTCGTCGGCGCCGCGCCTGTCGGCCTGGCGGCGATCGACGGCAAGGGCCGTATCGTTCTGACCGAAGGCCACCCGTTTCCGCAAATCGGTTTCGCACCGGGCCGCAACGGCGGCGCGCCTGCCGCCGAAATCTGGGCAGGCTTTCCTCCGGCGCTCGATGCGCTGGCCCGGGCGCGCGCCGGCGAAACCGCTACCGCCACCCTGGTTGTCGGCGAAAACGCATTTGAAATCAAATTTCTACCTCTTGCCGGAGCGAACGGGGCGCGGATATTGGCAATCGCCATCGACGTTACCGCCCGTTATGCGGCGATGGTGCAAATCCCCGAGCGCGAGGAATTCCTCCAGGGCATTCTCGATACCGTGGTCGACGGCATCGTCGCCATCGACGAGTTGGGGCTGATCCGCGACGTCAACCCGGCGGCGGCGCGTATTTTCGGCTATGCGCCGGCGGAAATCATCGGCAAGACCGTCACCATGCTGATGCCGGAACCCTGGCGCAGCGCCCATGACGGCTATATTCGCAGATATCTGCAGACCGGCATCGGCACCGTTGTGGGCGCCCGGCGCGAAATGGTCGGGCTGCGCAAGGACGGTGCGATCTTTCCCATGGAACTGGCGGTCAGCGAGTTGAAATTCGGCGACCGCCGTCACTTCACGGGTGTCGTCCGCGACATCACCGAGCGCAAGGCGGCCGAGCGCGCGCTGCGGGTCAGCGAGGAACGCTACGCCCTGGCCGCGCGGGGCGCCAATGACGGGCTGTGGGACTGGGACATCGAGGCCGGGACGATCTATTTTTCCGCCCGCTGGAAGGCGATGCTGGGCTTTGAGGACGACGAGATCGGCGAGTCGCCGCAAGAATGGCTGGGCCGCATTCACCGCGACGACGAGGCCCGCGTTTTCGCCGATATCGAGGCGCATCTTGCCGGTCGCACCGCGACCTTCCAGAGCGAATACCGCATCCGGCGGAAAAGCGGCGATGTCCTGCGCATGCTGGCCCGCGGGGTGGCGGTGCGCGGTGCCGACGGCAAGGCGACGCGGATGGCGGGGTCGCAGGCCGACATCACCGAACGGAAACGCGCGGAAGAACGTCTCGTTCACGATGCGCTGCATGACGGGCTGACGGGGCTGCCCAATCGTATCCTG
>JAHELM010000189.1 GCA_024644185.1 Rhodospirillales bacterium
CCCTTGCGCCGAAGGGGCCGTCCACATATGTCCCCGGAACTCGTTATAAATTGGACTGGACCCCTCAGGTGAGACAGTAAATCAGGGACAGGTTGCGTCTGGGGCCATGGGCCGCCGCGCGGCGGTCCATGGCTCCGGTTGATCTTGTTCGAACTCGTCCGGCGAGCGATAGGCGAGCGCCATCGAGGCGCCGACCGAGATCGACGCGTTGCACCGCCGCATCATGGCGGTAACCGGCGACCCCCTGCCCTACGGCGTGGAGCCGAACCGGCGCGTCCTCGAACAACTCATCAACCACGCGCTCGCCCAGAAGATCGTCACCAAGCGGGTGCCGGTGGATTCCCTGTTCGCGGAAAGTACGCAGGGGCTGACGGCGTAAGGAAGCACAGCGCCAGCGAAGGCCGGCAAGCGCAACATGTTCCATCCCTCCAAGCTCTCTCCCGATGACGGCATGACCATGCGCGAGCCCGCTCAGCCAGGGCTCGCCACCGAACCCTCCAGTTGCCGGAATGGAAACGGCGAGAAATCCATGTCCGCTTTACGCCGGAGAGCGGACGAACCTTGTGGGCCCACCTGACGGCCGCTGTTGTCCCGAAGCAGAACTCCGGGTGAGCAGGGCACGGCGATCTATGCGGGTACTGTGATACCGGATTCTATATTTTAACAAAGTCGCTCGGCTCCATGCGGTAATGGAGCCATCCTGTTTCCGCCATGCCAGCGTCCAGGAATTGGTTGATGGCTTTGCTGACCGCGCCTGCGCCGATGCGTAATGTTAAACCGTTTGCAGAGGCGGCGTTTTCCATAGCCACTGTCATTTCTTCCTTCGATGCGACTCCATCGGCGACAAACTGCCCAATTTTGAAGGCCGCCTCTTCGAGGCCTTGCCGATCGCTCTGCGGTGACGCGGTCTCTACACGCCATAGTTCGTAGCGAATTGTCGGACCACTCTCTTCACCTGCGTACTCGGCTAGAGGATACCGTCCTACGAGGCGCATACCGAACTTCTCCAAGAGCCGGTGCGACGCAGGGTTCAATCCCGCCAGCACAAGCGCCTCAACTGCCTTTACTCCCTGATCAATGAACAAATGCCCGATCACTGCATTTACAGCTTCGGTTGCGACGCCCTTGCCCCAGGCTTCCTTTCTGAAGGCATAGTACATCTCTGGCCCTAGCCCACCGAGAGGTAGCGGTTCATCGGCGGCGCAGAACCCGACAAAATGCGACGGCACACCGAACGACTCTTCCCGATCAAAGATGCCCCAGATTCCGTATTCCTGATTTCTTTCGATCCAATACTGGGCAATTTCGAGGCGTCGTTCAGGCGTCGACCAATCGCAGATCAAATTTTTCACGACATCCGGATCGGCGCCCAGATTTGCTATGAGGGGCGCATCTTTTTCGTGCAGGGGTTCCAGCGTAAATCGGCTTGTTGTGAGGACCTTGTGACGTTTCCGCATGGTCGCTTCCCCTGACACTGTGTCCCTGATTTACTGTCTCACCCAAAGGGTCCAGTCCAACTCTGTCCCCAGAACTCCAAGGCGGACCCGGCCCTGATCAAGGCCATCGTCCGCGCACATGACTGGTGGAACCGGCTGCTGGCCGGCGAAGCCCAGAATCTTGGCGAGATCGCCAGAATTGAGAAGGTCAGCGACCGCTATGTCCGGCGCATTATGGAGCTTGCCTTCCTCGCCCCGGATATCACGCAAGCCATCCTCGACGGCAACCAGCCGGCCCACCTCACCGCCGAGCGGCTGACCAGGCTGTCGTCGCTTCCCCATGCCTGGGACGAACAAAGGCACATGCTCGGCGTCCGCTGAGTCGCCTCGCCGTCACCGCCACCAAAGGAAACCGAACCGGCAAAACAGGCCCGGGAGAAATCCCGCCTGAACAGGCCGGACGCGGGCCTTCCGATGGCTCTCCCGGTTCACCAGGCCGGCGATCCCGTCCCGCCAAGTCCCGCCATATCCCGTCAAATCCCGCTATATCCGGGTAAATCCAGGTTCAAAACCATACAAACAAAGACTTAATGGCGGAGGGAGAGGGACTCGAACCCTCGCTACCCTTTAACAGGTAGACGGATTAGCAATCCGCTGCATTACCGCTCTGCCATCCCTCCGCGGGACTGAGCCGGGGGTTTGGAGGCCCGGCGCGGTGACGTGCTTTAACTAACGATGCGGTCCGACGGCGTCAAGGTGGCTTGGCGGGCAATCGCGGAAATCGTCGGGCGGATACTCATATTGTCGCCAATGCCTGGTCCAGGTCGGCGATCAGGTCCGCCGTATCCTCGATGCCGACCGAGATACGCAGCAGGCTTTCCGGCACGCGACTGCCCGGCGGCTCGATGGAGTGGCGATGCTCGATCAGACTCTCGACCCCGCCGAACGAGGTTGCCGGGATGAACACCCGGCAGGCCAGCGCCACGCGCCGTGCCTCGGCCGCGCCGCCGCGCACCAGGATCGACAGCATGCCGCCGAACCCGTCGGCCATCTGCCGGCACGCCACGGCATGGCCGGGATGGCTTTCCAGGCCCGGATACAGCACGCGCGCGACCTTCGGGTGGCCCTCGAAGCGGCGGGCGATGGCCAGCGCGCTGGCGCTTTGCTGGCGCACCCGCAGGAACAGCGTGCGCATGCCGCGCAGCAGCAGCCAGGATTCCATCGCCCCCGGCAGCCCCCCGGTCAGGTGGCGGTGGCGGTGGATGCGGTCCCAGAACGCGTCCTTGCGGGCACAGACCAGCGCCCCGGCCAGCACGTCGGAATGGCCGTTCAGGTACTTGGTGGCGGCATGGGCAACGATATCGGCGCCCAATTCGAGCGGACGCGTATGCACCGGCGTAGCCGCGGTACTGTCGACGCCAAGCCGGGCGCCGGCGGCATGGGCGATCTCGGCAACGGCGGCGATGTCTGTCACCGTCCAGTCCGGGTTGGCCGGGGTCTCGATCCACACCAGCTTCGTCTTGCCTGGCCGCATTGCCGCCGCAATGGCGTCGAGATCGCCGGCGGCGACGAAATCCACGCCCAGACCCCAATGTACGCCAAATTCCCTGAGCCAGGCCGCCACCGCGTAATACATGACGTCCGGCGCCACGATGTGGTCGCCAGGGTCCAGCGCATGGAACGGCGCGGTGCAGGCGCCGATGCCGGCGGAGAACAGCAATGCCTGGGCGCCGCCTTCCAGTTCGGCGATCAGCGCCTCAGGCTGCGCGAAGGCATGCCCCTCGTCGCGAATATATTGCCGACCGCCGGTCTTTTCGTAGCGCTCGTCACGCTTCATTGTCGTGGCGAATTCGACCGGCGGGATGATCGCGCCAGTCCGCGGATCGGTCCAGCCCAGCGCCTGGGCGGCAAGCGTTGCAGGCTTCGGTTTCGCTTCCTCGCTCATGCAAGCCGCTTTAGCATGGCCAGCAGTCCATGCATAGAGCGAGCCAGGAGATACCCATGAGCGCCTATCTGATTGTCGGCCTCGACGTCCATGACGAAGAGACAATGCGGAAATACCGCGAACTCGCGCCCCCCAGTATCGCCGCCTATGGTGGCCGCTACCTGGTGCGCGGCGGGGCAATGGACGTGCTGGAGGGCAACTGGACGCCACGGCGGACGGTGGTCCTGGAATTCCCCGACATGGCATCCCTGAAGCGCTGGTACGATTCGCCGGACTATGAACCGATCCGGGCGCTGCGCTTCCGCGCGGCATCGGCGGATGTGATCGCGGTAGAGGGCATGGCCCCCTGATCAGTAGCGTCCACGGTCGAACAGCGGCACACCGCGTCGGCGCATCGGCACGATCAACAGCAGTCCGGCCAGGAAGCCGCCGATATGCGCCCACCAGGCGGTGCCGCCCTCGCCCGGCATGGCGCCATCGAACCAGGCATTGAAACCCTGCAGGGCAATCCATCCGCCGAGCACGATATAGGCCGGCAGACGAATTGGAATGCGGTAGAACGCCAGCACCAGAACCTTGACCCGCGGATGCAGCACCAGATAGGCCGCCAGCACGCCGGAGATCGCGCCACTGGCGCCGATCAGCGGCGCCGGTGACGCCGGGTCGGACAAGCCATGCGCCAGCGTCGCCGCAACGCCGCACAGCAGGTAGAAGACGATGAACCGCATATGCCCCATGGCATCTTCGATATTGTCGCCGAACACCCAAAGGTACAGCATGTTCCCGCCGAGATGCAGGATGTCGCCATGCAGGAACAGCGAGGTGAGGACGGTCAGCGCCGGCGGAACCAGGGCCAGATCGGGATGCAGATCGCGCAAACCGAAGATAACGGAAGGGATTGCACCATACGCCATCACGGCCTGGTTGGCCGCACCCTGCCCCAGCGAGAACTGCCAGACAAATACGCCAATACAGGCCGCGATCAGCCCGGCCGTCACAATCTGGAACGGGATCACCTTGAGGGGGTTGTCGTCTCTAAGCGGCAAGAACATGGCCAGCCTCGCATGAAGGCGGCCAGACCGGCCGTCACAGCAGAAAGTGGTGACTCATTGCCTTGGCGAGGTCGTCGCCGAAGGCATCTCCCTTGCGAATCACCGGCACCGACCGGGGCAGGAGATTCAGGTTGTCGTCATTATGATCAAGACTGGTCAGCACCGCCACCGGAGTATTGCGCGTCTCCGGCATGGTGGCGAGCGCGGTGGCCAGATCGATGCCGCTCAGGCCCGGCAGAACCGCCGAAATGATGACCATGTCGGGGCGTGTGCGCACCACCTGCTCGAAAGCCTCGAAGGGCGAGGTGACGATCGAGGTACGATAACCGCAGGCCTGCATTTCGCGCTCGACGAAGGCGGTCTGCGAATTGTGCGGCATGACCAGCATCACCTCGACGTCGAGGATCGCGTTGTCATCGACCCCCAGAACGCGCGGACGCGACGGCAGGCCGCGGACGATCTGGCTGGGATCGGCGTCGTCGCCGAAGCCCCCGTCGACCGCACTGTGCAGCGCATCGATGAAGGCGCGCAACCCCGGCACGGTCCAGTCGGAAACATGATCGATCGCGTTCAGGTAATCCTCGAACCGCGCCGCGATGACGGCCAGCAGGGTCATTCCGAAATTTCGCGCCTGACCCTTGGTCTCGAAGGCGAAATAACGCAGGCCGTCGAGGTCGCCATCGTGAGTGATGACGCGCTCGAACTCCGACAGTTTCTGCCCCGTGCCGTCGAGGAAGTCCTGCCGCATATATTCGATCATTTCGACCGAGGCGCCGGTGATTACGCCGCCATGGGCCCGCTTTTCCTGTGCCACTATCCGCCCGCCCGGATCAACTGAAGTGTCATAACCGGGTGCGACAATAGGATATACGGCCTGAAGATTTGGTTAATTCCGTCAAAGCGAGTTGACGGGAAACAACTTTTTCAGCCGCAAACGATCTGCCCCTTGCAGGAGATCGGAAAAATGACCCGTCGCCAGCCCCTGGCGACGGGTCATGGACCATAGGCTTGCCGTGCGATCAGCCGGCTCTGACTTCCCGCAGGAACTGCTCCACCTGGCCGCGCAATTGCTCGGCCTGGCGCGACATGTCCTGTGAAGCTCCCAGCACCTCGACCGCGGCCGCACCCGTCTCGCCGGCAGCTCGGCTGACGCTCTCGATATTGGCGTTTACATTTTGCGTGCCCTTGGCCGCCTGCTGCACGTTGCGGGCGATTTCCTGGGTGGACAGGCCCTGTTCCTCGACCGCCGAGGCGATGGTGGTTGAGATATCGCTGATCTCGCCGATGATCGCCCGGATCTTCTCGATGGCCCCGAC